>CAJQJL010000068.1 GCA_905478665.1 uncultured Flavobacteriales bacterium | reverse complement strand
GCTTGGTTCGGCTTTTGGAACATCAGTCAACAAAATTCCTTTTGAATATCTACTGCGAAAAGTACCACTCGAATCGCTTAGTCCTCTGACAGTAAACCAAAGGTACCAGTTATTGGTAAGTGAAAGTGGAATTATTCAGGCAGAAACTGGACGTCGTGCGTATGAAGAGCAATGGCATTTCAAAGGGACGCGACCGAAAAATTTCCCTTCTGTTCGAGTGAAACAGTTTGCATTTTTTACTTCACGTTTTGATTTTAGATCAGTTGTTCAATTTCTTGAAGTTTCAGATTTGCAGGATTATTTTCATTCCATGATCCATGAAATCTGGAAAGGAAAAGAAAAAGTTCAAAGTCTATCAAAAGGGTTTGAAGCGCACTTGCTAATTAATGCTGTCGTTCCATTTCTTTGGTATTATGGTGAGAGTAGTGAAGATGAATTATTCAAAGAAAGAGCGATTCAATTACTTGAAGAACTGCCAGTCGAGAATAATTCCGTGCTTCGAAAGTGGAAGAAAATTGGCGTTAGTATGAAAAATGCCTTCGACTCTCAAGCTTTTTTAGCGTTGCACAGATACTATTGCTGTCATAAAAAATGCCTATCTTGCGAAGTAGGAAATAAGATTCTGAATCGTTCAAAATGATACAAAAAATTGTCTTCTTTTTTGAAATGCGATCGTTCGGTGTTTGCGGATGGTGGGCTCGAAAGTTGGGGATTAGTAGCTCAAAAGTAAGAGTTGGATTTATCTACTCATCATTCATAGCGTTAGGCTCACCATTATTGATTTATCTAATCATGGCCTGGATGTTAGAACATAAGCATTATTTCAAACTTCAAAGGAAAAAAAGAACTACCATCTGGGAATTGTAAAGTATGTTATTTAACTATCGTTTATTTTCTAGAGTCTATTATTTCCTTATTCTGCTGATCTTAATCACATCTGGGGGGACAATTGGGTATATGATTATTGAAGAATGGGATTTCGCAGACTCGTTCTATATGACCATTATTACAATGTCCACCGTAGGTTTTGGTGAAGTACATGAATTAACTATTTACGGAAAACTCTTCACGGCATTTTTGATTATCTCGAGTTTCGGAACATTTGCATACGCCATTACATCGATAACTACTTATTTGGTCGGAGGGGAATACCGACAATATTTTAAAGAATACAAGACTATGCAGGAATTGAAAAAAATGAATGGGCACGTAATTATTTGCGGATATGGTCGCGTTGGAATGCAGGTTGCGCAAGATCTCAATGCACACGGAAACGAGTTTATTATTATTGAGCAAGACGAGGATATTGTAATGCAAGAAAAAGATCATTCGGGTTTTCTTTTTTTGTATGGTGATAGTACCAATGATGAAACATTAAAGAATGCAGGTATTGAAAGCGCACGGGCTGTGATCACATGTCTTCCTAAGGATGCCGACAATACATATGTGGTGTTGGCTGCTCGCGAGTTTAAAAGAGATATTTTGATTGTGAGTAGAGCTTCGTATACTTCTGCAGTGTCGAAATTGCGAATGGCGGGCGCAAACAATGTAATCATGCCTGACTCTTTAGGAGGTTCGCATATGGCGTCCCTAATTGCAAATCCTGATGTGATGGAGTTTTTAGACATAATTCGTGTGCAAGGATACACAGGGGCGAATATTGAATCTATCGCTTTTGAAGAATTACCTGAGCAGATGAAGGGTAAAACAATTCAAGAGTTGGATGCTGAAAAAATAACAGGAGTTACTATCATAGGATATCGAGCGCCAGATGGAGAATATCATATAAATCCAAAATCAGATACCGTTGTCGCTCCAAATTCACGCATATTTGTACTTGGTAGTGAGGATCAAATTAAAAATATTGTTGCACACTTTCACCTTAAGCATAAATGAAAATTCTGATAACTGGTTCCAATGGATTACTTGGACAGAAACTCGTTCGTTATTGTCGAGCTAAAAAGATCTCATTTATTGCCACTTCGAAAGGCGAAAATAGAAATCCTGATTGTCCTGATGAGAATTATGCGCAGTTGGATATCACAGATCAAATTGATGTAAATAGAATCTTCAGCAGCCTCATACCGACACATGTTATTCACACAGCGGCAATTACGAATGTAGATCATTGTGAATTGAATCCAGAAGAATGTGAATTGGTGAATGTAACAGCAACACGTTACCTAATTGAAGCTACGAATGTCATTGGCGGACACTTTCAATTTGTATCAACAGACTTTGTTTTTGATGGTGAAAAAGGAAATTATAACGAAGAGGATGAAGTGAATCCACTTAGTGTATATGCAAAATCAAAAGTTGACGGGGAGAAGCTCGTACAAACACTTTGCAAAGGAGATTGGTCTATTGTTCGTACAATTATCGTCTATGGAACTGGACATAATCTATCGCGTTCGAATCTCATTCTTTGGGCTAAAGGCGCTCTGGAAAAAGGTGAACCCATTAGTATCATCGATGATCAGTATCGTGCACCAACCTACGCAGATGACTTGGCGGTAGGATGCATGGGGATCATCGAGCATGATGAAAAAGGAATCTTCCATATTTCTGGACCAGAGACAATGTCCATCTATACAATAGTCGAACGAATTGCACAATTCTACGGCTATGAGATGGCCTCGGTGAGTAAAATTTCGAGTGCTACTTTGAATCAACCTGCAAAGAGACCACCCAAAACTGGATTTGATCTCACGAAGGCATATGAACGAATTAATTATACCCCTCACAAGTTAGAAGAGACGCTGGATTTGATCTTTAAGTGAACTTTTTTGGTAAACGTGCGTATAACATCTTCACGTAACGTATTGTTTATCAAATAAAACGCTATGAGAAAGATAATTTGCGCTCTTGTAATAGGCTTGAGCTTTACTACTTCAGCAATGGATACAGTGACTGTTCACACGGCGGAACAGTTAATTGATTCAATCCAATCCAATCGATTAATTTTGTTAGAACCTGGCATATACGATGTGTCCTTGGCGCCACAACTTTCTAAGTTAGCTTTGGATAAAGATCTAAAAGATGTTTCTGTCACCGAAAGTTTGCTTTATACTTCAGGTGTCGGAATTGTTTTTAATCAAGTGAAGAATGTCACCATTAAGGGCTTGGGAGAAACACCTGATCTCAATAAATTGGTTACAGGAAATCCAAATGATTACGTATTTGCATTTTTGGGCTGTGTTAATATTCGTCTCGTTAATCTTGAGGCGCAATACGATGTTAATAAAGGAGGGAAGCGTAAAGCAGGCTCTTGGTTGTTCAGTCAATGTAATGGAGTTGACATAGAAAACAATAGAATGACCAGAGGTTTGGTTGGAATTACCGCTAAGCGGTCTAAAAACATAACGGTGACCAATAGCACAATAACCGAATGTTCCTCTGGTATTGTAAATTTCAAAGATAGTTGGAGCGTGAAGTTTGGGAATTGTACTTTCCAAGATAATTGGGCCTGCCAATCAATGTGGACAATGTCTAGGTGTACAGACGTGGCAGTAGAAAATTGTGTCTTTACAGAAAATAAAAGAAAAGATAGTCGCAATTGCAACAACGGCAAGATGTTCACTATTTCACGATGCGAAATGGTGGTGTTTAGTGGAAATACGATCAAAGGTAACCACTGCCCCTATCTCGGCGATTCGGAGACGGTTAAGCTGATTACTGCTAATAACGTGATGAAACGTAATAAATTCATCGCCATGGTTCCACCAAAAGACATGTAGATATTCGGAGCTAAACTCCTTATCTTTAGTGAGTTTTAGGCTTGTCTACCATTCATGTATTTCCTCCAATTGAGCAATTTGATTTTTGCTATATTTGTTCCTCTCAGAATCGAACTAACCATAATAAGGAAGACACATGAAATTTTTACTTGGAATAGCAGCCATATTGATGCCCTTTTTGAATTTTGCGGCAGAGGATGGACTAGATAAGAAAATCGATAATTTTTTCAGACCGATAGCTGACTTCGTTGGGTACTATATATTTTATCCTATCAACTTGGCAGGAAAAGATGTTCCAATCGTCTTAATAATATTGATCGGTGGAGCATTATTCTTTACACTATTCTTCAAGTTTGCAAACTTCACGCTAATTAAAACCGCGGTTAAAATTGTTAAAGGCGATTATGATGACATCGATCACCATACATCCGATGTAGCAGAAGGTGACCCTACTCCTGGCGGAGATGTATTTGAAACCATCGCAGTGGAAAATGCAGAGGGTGAAGTGTCACATTTTCAGGCGTTAACAGCGGCTTTATCGGCAACTGTTGGATTGGGCAATATTGCAGGTGTTGCTGTCGCAATTTCATTGGGTGGACCAGGCGCCACATTTTGGATGATTTTGGCAGGTTTCCTTGGTATGGCAACTAAATTTACTGAATGTACCTTGGGTGTGAAATACCGTGAGGTTACGGAAGATGGAACGGTTCACGGTGGTCCGATGTATTATCTTTCAAGAGGATTGAAAGAGAAAGGACTTGGTGGACTTGGTAAGGTCTTGGCGATTTTCTTCGCGATTATGTGTATTGGTGGATCATTTGGAGGGGGTAACATGTTCCAGGCGAATCAAGCTGCTGCACAGATCAGCGGAAAACTTGGTTTAGAAAGTGGAGCTGTTGGTGTGATCATCGGTGTTATAATGGCTGTTATTGTTGGAATTGTTATTATTGGTGGAATCAAGCGAATCGGATCTGTAACTGAAAGAGTAGTTCCATTTATGGCTGTCATTTATGTTGGTGCTGCCTTGGTGATTTTAGGAATGCATTATGCATCAATTCCAGAAGCTTTCGGCTTAATCTATGATGGAGCATTCAATTCAGACGCTGCACTTGGTGGCGTAGTAGGAGTTTTGATTGTTGGATTTCAACGTGCCGCCTTCTCAAATGAGGCAGGAGTTGGGTCTTCAGCAATTGCACATTCTGCTGTGAGAACAAAATACTCTGCAAGTGAAGGAATTGTGGCTTTGCTTGAGCCATTTATTGATACAGTGATCATTTGTACGATGACTGCCTTGGTATTGATTATTACCAATATTGAAGGAGGATTTATTGATTACGGAAGCGACTCAGGAATTGGAGGGATAGAGTTGACAGCTACTGCCTTTAACAGTACTATACCTTATTTTGACTGGGTACTAATGGTTGCAGCAGTGTTATTTGCAATTTCGACAATGTTATCATGGTCGTACTATGGATTACAGGCTTGGAAATATTTATTCGGAAGAGGTAAACTAGCCGATACGGTATACAAGATTACATTCTTATTGTTCGTGGTTATCGGTGCTTCAATTAGTTTGGGCGCGGTAATAGACTTTTCTGACGCGATGATTTTTGCGATGGTATTCCCGAACATTATCGGATTAGTTATCTTGGCTCCTAAGGTAAAACAGGAATTGGTGAAGTATAAGTCTGCCATTAAGAAGGCTTAACTATGCCGCTCTCTAAGAGAAATAGAAGAGGGTTATTTTGGTTGTTGACAGTATGTCTCCTTATTTCGATTGCTCCGCGTGTTTTTAATGAGATCTATGCCTTGGAGATGCCAGACATCTCTCAGGAAGAGTTATTGTCAATTCATAACGAAATGGCGGCGGCGGAAGAGAAGCGCGAGGAGAAATCTTCTGAAGACAAGGTTGTTCGATATCATGTCCCTCCGAATAAATTTGATCCAAATGATTACACCATTGAGGATTGGGTGAGCTTGGGAATGTCTGAAAAGCAAGCCGAAGTAGTCGTGAAATTTGCAAAGAGAGGATTGAAATCAAATGATGATTTGAAGCGAGTCTTCGTCTTTCCTGCAGAATTGTTCGATCTCGTAAAAGATTCAACGTTTTACCCTGCAAAGGAAGACAAGCCTAAGTGGGAGAAGGAGGAAAAGATTATGGAGCCAGTTAATCTCAATACGGCAAATCAAGAGGTATTGGAAACAATTCCTGGTATAGGTCCTTATTATGCTGCAAAAATACTTGAGTATCGGAATAAGTTGGGAGGCTATATTGGTAAGGAACAATTATTGGAATTGTGGAAATTCGACAATGAAAAGCTGTTGGAGATTGACGAGTACATTTTTGTCGGTACAATAAGCCTGGAAAAATTGAACATTAATGAGGCACCCGTTGAGGAATTGAAAAATCACCCCTATATTGATTATTCAGTTGCGAATTCAATCGTAAAGATGCGCTTGCATAACCCTTATGTGGAAATTTCCGATATTAAGCGTTCCAAATTAATAGATGAAGAACTTTTTAAAAAGTTAAAACCGTATCTAAGAACACAATGAGTATTGAAGAAAAATTAAAGGAAGCCATTCGGGATATTCCAAATTTCCCGAAGGAAGGAATAATGTTTAAAGACATTACGCCTATAATGATGAATCCAAAATTGTCAAATGAAGTTGTCGATTATTTGTACGGAATTTATGGAAACGAAAAAATTGATATCGTAGCTGGAATTGAAAGTCGAGGGTTCTTATTTGGATATCCTTTAGCTATGAGACTTGGGGTTCCATTTGTCTTAATTCGTAAAAAAGGAAAGCTTCCTTACGATAAAATTAGCCATGATTATGACCTCGAATATGGTAGTGCAACAATTGAAATGCATACCGATGCGATAGGGAAAAAGCAGCGAGTACTACTTCATGACGATTTATTGGCAACGGGAGGATCAGCAGAAGCAGCAGCCTTATTGATCGAAAAAGCAGGTGGGGAAGTAGCTGGGTTTAATTTTCTCGTCTCATTGGAATTTCTTGAAGGAGAAAAAAAATTAAGAGGATTCTCTAACAATATTATTAATTTAGCGACCTATTAAATGAGTCTCTAATCAACTTTTATAATAAGAATCACATGAATTTCGACCTAAACGAAAATCAAATTATGATCGCACAAATGGTGCGAGATTTTGCCGAGAAGGAAATCAGACCTCACATGAACAAGTGGGATGCAGAAGAATATTTCCCGGTGGAAACGATGAAGAAGATGGGAGAGCTCGGATTGTTGGGTATTTACCTTCCTGAAGAATATGGAGGGAGTGGATTCAGCTATCTTGAGTATGCTACTGCTCTAATGGAATTAGGTAAAGTTTGCGGAGGTATAGGGTTGAGCGTTGCTGCGCATAACTCATTATGTCTTGGGCATATCTATTACCATGGAACAGAAGAGCAAAAGAAGAAGTACTTACCGAAATTGGCTTCAGGTGAATTTATCGGAGCGTGGGGGTTGACAGAACCGAATACAGGTTCAGATGCCATGCGTATGAAAACAACTGCGGTAAAAGATGGAGACGAATGGGTTATTAACGGCGCAAAGAACTGGATTACGCATGGTCTTTCTGGTGATGTTGCTGTTGTGCTTGTTAGAACTGGTGAGCTTTTAGATAGTAAGGGAATTACTGCTTTTATTATTGAGAAAGAAACTCCAGGATTTTCTGCTGTAAAAATTAAGGACAAGTTAGGGGTAAGAGCAAGTGAAACTGCTGAAATGATTTTTGACAATGTCCGAGTTCCCGATGCTAATGTTATTGGTGAATTAGGAATGGGCTTCATCCAGGCAATGCAAGTACTTGATGGAGGACGAATTTCAATTGCAGCATTGAGTTGTGGTGTCGCACGTGGTGCATATGAAGCGTCTGTGAAGTATGCGAAAGAGCGTGAGCAATTCGGGAAACCAATTTCTCAGTTTCAAGCAATTGCTTTTAAGTTGGCGGATATGGCCACTGAAGTTGAAGCAGCAGAGCTGTTGACATTTCAAGCGGCGTATTTGAAAAATAATAAAATGCCAATGACGCGAGAAGGTGCTTTTGCAAAGTATTATGCAAGTGAAGTGTCGGTAAGATGTGGAAACGAAGCTGTGCAGATAATGGGCGGTTATGGATACACGAAAGAGTATCCAGCAGAGAAGTTTTTGCGCGATTCGAAGTTGATGACAATAGGTGAAGGAACGTCTGAAATTCAAAAAGTTGTTATTTCAAGGGAAATTTTGAAATAATAGATTGGATTTTAATTTTTAGTTATATCTTTGCCCCTCGCTTTTGCTAAAGCTTCAGCGGACAAAAGATTAAAATAAAGAATATAAAATACACATAGATATGTTAATTATCCCAGTAAAAGAAGGAGAGAACATCGAGAGAGCGATCAAGAAGTACAAGAAGAAGTTTGAAAAAACGAAAGTGATGAGAGAGCTTCGCGAGCGCAAACAGTTTATCAAGCCTTCAGTTTCAAAGAGACAAGAAAAGATTCGTGCTTCTTATAAGCAACGAATGCAGTCTGCAGAAATGTAAGATTGAAACATTTCTATTAGAAAATACGTTAAAGGAGCTATATGGCTCCTTTTTTTTTGCTTGAAGAATTTATCCAGTACCTTACCTCAGAAAAACGGTTTTCAGAGCACACGCGTATTGCGTACAGAAAAGACATTGAGCAATTCCTAGAGTTTTCAGGAGCGTCAACCCAAAAGGAGATTCAGGAAATAGACTCACGATTGGTTCGTGGCTGGATGGTGGAGCTATTGGAGGGAGAGTACACTTCTACCTCAGTGAATCGAAAACTCTCTTCTTTGAGGACTTATTTTAAATGGTTGTTGAAGGAAGGGCGTGTTGCTGTTAATCCACTTCAAATGGTAAACGGGCCTAAGAATGTGAAAAGACTTCCTTCGTTTGCTCAAAAAAAGGAACTGGAAGAAGAACGCATTGAGCTTCTTTTTGAAGAAGATTTTGATGGACAGCGGGATCGATTGATGTTCGAAGTGCTTTATCAAACAGGGGTGCGGTCCAGTGAGCTTGTCAATTTAAAAGATGCAGATGTCCAAACGGATCGAGTCAAAGTACTTGGTAAGCGAAATAAAGAACGGTACATTCCTATTTCTAAGGAGCTATACCATATCATAGAAAACTACCGCGTTTTGCGTAATGAAATAGCTTCAGAATGCGATAACTTTTTTCTGTTAAGGAGTGGCAAGAAACTGTATCCTAAGTTTGTTTATAGAAAAATAAATAGTTACCTTGGAAAGGCGACAGAATTGGAAAAGAAGAGTCCTCACGTCCTTAGACATACCTTCGCAACGCACATGTTGAATAACGGTGCGGGCTTGGAAGTCTTGAAAGAGTTATTAGGGCATGCGAACTTATCTGCAACGCAAATTTATACGCACAATTCTTTTTCGCAACTGACAAATATTTATTCACAGTCTCACCCGAGGGGACGAAAAAAGTAAACGCCTATGGATTTCAAAGTAAACACGGTTCATTTTACAGCCGATGGAAAGTTGGTCGATTTCATTCATGAAAAAGTCAAGAAATTAGAATTGATGTATGATAACATTATCGCGAGTGAGGTGTATTTAAGACTTGATAAAAGTGAAGGTTACGAAAATAAAATAGCAGAGGTGAAGATATTGCTTCCGGGAAACGAATTGTTTGCCAAGAAGCAATGTAAGAGTTTTGAAGAAGCTGCAGATCTTGCGGTTCAAGCACTAAAAAAACAAGTTGCTCGATATAAGGATAAAGTGGCCTAACAATAATAAAATTAAGCAGTTGGATATGGGTAGCGAAAAGCTGCCCATATTTTTTTTGAAAAAAAATGAAAATCCTTCTTGCTATAATAGATTTCTTTCATACATTTGCACTCCTCAATTGGGGAAATTGCTTTTAAAGTTCTTTAAAATATTGACTTAAAACAACTAGTGCCGATGTAGCTCAGCTGGCTAGAGCAGCTGATTTGTAATCAGCAGGTCGGGGGTTCGAGTCCCTCCATCGGCTCAAAGTATCGGGGAGATACTCAAGCGGCCAACGAGGGCAGACTGTAAATCTGCTGACTACGTCTTCGCAGGTTCGAATCCTGCTCTCCCCACTTTTTTGTTTTAGGGCTTAATAATTATAAGCGGGAGTAGCTCAGTTGGTAGAGCGTCAGCCTTCCAAGCTGAGGGTCGCGAGTTCGAATCTCGTCTCCCGCTCAATTTTAAAGGGGCGAAAGTGCCGGTGTAGCTCAGTGGTAGAGCGCTTCCTTGGTAAGGAAGAGGTCACGAGTTCAATTCTCGTCATTGGCTCTAGAGGGAATTAAAATTTTTTCATCCATGGTTGGGGTGAAATTTTGCATATATAAAAGTTTATTTTTTAACTAAGAACAAAACACAGAACAATGGCTAAGGAAAATTTTGATCGTTCCAAACCACACGTAAACATCGGAACAATTGGTCACGTTGACCACGGAAAAACTACTTTGACAGCTGCGATCTCAGCGGTACTTGCTGGTCAGGGTCTTGCTGAAACTCGTGATTTCTCTTCTATCGATAATGCGCCAGAAGAAAAAGAGCGTGGTATCACAATTAATACATCTCACATTGAGTATGCAACTGCTAATCGTCACTACGCACACGTTGACTGTCCAGGTCACGCGGATTACGTAAAGAACATGGTTACAGGAGCTGCACAGATGGATGGTGCTATCTTGGTAGTTGCTGCTACTGATGGGCCGATGCCACAAACACGTGAGCACATCCTTCTAGGACGTCAAGTTGGTGTTCCAAGAATGGTTGTATTCATGAATAAAGTGGATATGGTTGATGATGAGGAGCTACTTGAGCTAGTTGAAATGGAGATCAGAGAATTACTTGATTTCTACGATTATGATGGTGACAATACTCCAGTTATAGCTGGTTCTGCTCTTGGAGCATTGAACGGTGAAGAGAAATGGGTTAAGTCGGTGAACGATTTGATGGAAGCTGTTGATACTTATATCGAACTTCCTCCACGTGAAATCGACAAAGATTTCTTGATGCCAGTAGAGGATGTATTTACGATTACAGGTCGTGGTACAGTTGCTACAGGACGTATCGAAACAGGAGTTATCAATACTGGTGATCCAGTTGATATCCTTGGAATGGGAGATGAGAAGTTAGATTCTACTGTTACAGGAGTTGAGATGTTCCGTAAGATTTTGGATAGAGGTGAAGCAGGTGATAACGTAGGTATTCTATTGCGTGGTATTGAGAAGTCTCAAATCAAGCGTGGAATGGTTATTTGTAAGCCAGGTTCAACGACTCCACATATGGAATTTAAAGCTGAAATTTACGTATTGAAGAAAGAAGAAGGTGGACGTCACACTCCTTTCCACAATAAGTATCGTCCACAGTTCTACTTAAGAACAACAGACGTAACAGGTGAGATTTTCTTGACTGATGGTCGTGAAATGGTTATGCCTGGAGATAACGTAAGTATCACTGTTAAGTTGATCGTGCCAGTAGCAATGAACAAGGGACTTCGTTTTGCAATCCGTGAGGGTGGTAGAACAGTTGGTGCCGGACAGGTTACTGAGATCATATCTTAATTAGATATATAGATTGAATTTAAGAAGGGGAGCTCGCTCCCCTTTTTATGCGGGTGTAGCTCAGCTGGTAGAGTAGTGGTCTCCAAAACCATTGGTCGTGGGTTCGAATCCTACCGCCCGCGCTAAAAGAAAGAAATGTCAAAAGTTAGAGAATATATCAGCGAAACTGTGACCGAAATGGTTCACAGAGTTACCTGGCCAACTTGGAAAGAATTGCAAAGTAACACGATTATTGTCGTTGTTGCTTCTGTGCTAATTGCATTAACCATTTTTGCAATGGATTTTACCTTTGGTATCACCGGAGATAAAGATTCTTTCTGGAAAGGAATACTAGGCTTTATTTATAAAATGTTTTAATCTTGACGATGGCAGCAGAAGTAAAGAAACGTTGGTATGTAGTTCGTGCTATTAGCGGGAAAGAAAAGAAAGTCAAGGAATACCTTGAGTATGAAGTTTCTCGTTTGAAGCTAGATGAGTTTGTAGGTCAAATTCTTATCCCAACAGAAAAAGTATTTCAAATTAGAAAGGGAAAGAAGGTGAGCAAAGAGAAAGCGTATTTACCAGGTTACGTGTTGGTAGAAGCAGCTTTGTCAGGAGAAGTGCCGCACGTTATCAGAAGTATCCCTAATGTTATTGGTTTCTTAGGAAATGAGAAAGGTGGTGATCCATCGCCAATGCGTCTTTCTGAAGTGAATCGTATCCTAGGTAAGGTAGATGAACTTTCGGAAAGTGAAGAAGAAATGAAAATACCATTCGTTGTGGGAGAAGGTGTCAAAGTTATTGACGGTCCATTCAACAACTTTACTGGAACCATTGATGAAATCAATGAAGAGAAGAAGAAGCTCAAGGTAATGGTGAAGATATTTGGTAGAAAGAACTTGCTGGAGCTTAGCTACATGCAAGTTGAAAAAGAAGTTTAAAGAGTATATTAACCCGTAGGAGTGGTGAAAGCAATTAAAGCTTCCTGTCAGTAACCATGTTTGACTACACAATTTGAAAACAAATGGCTAAAGAAGTAGCAGGTTTGATCAAATTACAAATCAGAGGTGGTGCAGCCAATCCGGCTCCTCCTGTTGGTCCCGCACTTGGTGCAAAAGGGGTGAACATTATGGAGTTCTGCAAGCAGTTCAACGCGCGTACGCAGGACAAGCCAGGAAAGGTATTACCAGCTGTTATTACTGTTTACAGTGATAAGTCTTTTGATTTTGTAATTAAAACACCCCCGGCAGCAGTTCAGATTTTGGAACAAACTAAGCTTAAGAAGGGATCCGCTGAATCCAACAGGATTAAGGTAGGAACCATTTCTTGGGATAAGGTTCGTCTCATTGCTGAAGATAAGTTGCCAGATATGAATTGTTTTACTGTTGACTCTGCAATGCGCATGGTTGCTGGTACAGCAAGAAGTATGGGAGTGAATGTAAAAGGTGGTGAAGCACCTTCAACTAACTAATTGTTAATGTAATGGGAAGAATATCTAAAAAGAGAAAAGAAGCTCTTGCGAAGATTGATTCGTCAAAGGCTTATTCCTTAGCAGAAGCATGTGACTTAGTTAAGGAGGTTTCGACAACCAATTTTGATGCCTCAGTTGATTTGAGTGTGCGTCTTGGAGTTGATCCAAGAAAAGCAAACCAAATGGTGAGAGGCACAGTAGCATTGCCGCACGGTACAGGTAAGGACATGAAAGTTCTTGTATTGTGTACTCCAGATAAGGAGGAAGAAGCAAAAGCTGCAGGTGCTGATTATGTAGGTTTGGACGATTATATCGCGAAAATCAAAGGAGGATGGACAGACATCGATGTAATTATTACAATGCCAGCAGTAATGGGTAAGGTTGGTGCTCTAGGTCGTGTTTTAGGACCAAGAGGACTTATGCCGAATCCAAAGACTGGTACAGTAACAATGGATATTGGGAAAGCTGTAACTGACGTGAAAGCAGGTAAGATCGACTTTAAAGTTGAGAAAAATGGTATCGTTCATGCGATGGTAGCGAAAGCTAGTTTCGATGGTGCTAAAATCACAGAGAATGCAAATGAACTTTTGCAAACAATCGTGAAATTAAAGCCATCATCATCAAAAGGTACGTATATCAAGAGCATTTACATCAGTTCTACAATGAGCCCTAGTATTGAAATCGATACGAAGTCTGTAACTGCCTAAAAAGTACTAAGATGACAAGAGAAGAAAAAGCAAAGTACATAGATGAGTTGGCTGCCGATTTGGCAAGTAACAACGTAATCTATTTGGCAGACACAGCGGAATTAACAGTAGAGACTGTGAACAGTCTGAGAAGAAAGGCCTTCAATGCAAACGTTAGCATGAGAGTAGTTAAGAATACACTACTTGAAAAAGCAATGGAAAAAGTTGAAGACAAAGACTTCGGAGATTTGAAAGGAACACTTGCGGGTGCAACTTCAATCATGTTCGCAGAAGCAGGTAATGGACCAGCAAAGCTTATCAAAGATTTTCGGAAGAAAGCAGATAAGCCGATTCTTAAAGGAGCTTGGATTGATGAAGGTGTATACATTGGCGATGACCAATTGGCTATGCTTGCTGATATCAAGTCTAAAGAAGAATTAATTGGTGATATTATCGCATTGCTTCAAAGTCCTGCTAAGAACGTTGTTTCTGGACTTAAGAGTGCTGGCGGAACAATCGCTGGTCTACTCAAAACGCTCGAAGAGAGAGCATAATTAATTATTAAGAATTTATATTTTAAATTGAATAAAAATGGCTGATTTAAAGAAAATCGCAGAAGAGTTAGTTAACCTTACAGTAAAAGACGTTAACGAATTAGCAACTATCCTTAAGGATGAGTATGGTATCGAACCTGCAGCTGCTGCTGTAGCTGTTGCTGCCGGTGGTGGCGGTGGTGGTGACGCTGCAGAAGAGAAGACGGAATTTGACGTTATTCTTAAAGCTGCTGGTGGATCTAAACTTGCAGTAGTTAAACTTGTGAAGGAATTGACTGGAGCAGGTTTGAAAGAAGCAAAAGAGATGGTTGATAGTGCACCAGCAACATTGAAAGCAGGTGTTTCTAAGGACGAAGCAGAAGGTCTAAAGACTTCTTTGGAAGAGGCTGGAGCTGAGGTTGAGGTTAAGTAATCTCCCAACTTATTAAGGAAAAGGCATCCGTCGAAATGACGGGTGCCTATTCCTGTTTTTTTGCATTACGTGCATTTTGCACACATTTTATTCACTAACTAATAAACGTTTGGATTTGGCATCATCAAACAGTATTTCGACAAGAGTGAATTTTGCTTCAAGCAAAAATCAATTTGCGTATCCTGATTTTCTGGATATTCAATTAAAGTCTTTCCAGGAGTTTTTCCAGTTGGAAACAACACCAGATAACAGAGAAAGCGAAGGGTTATTTAAGGTTTTCGCCGAAAATTTCCCAATTACCGATACACGTAATCAGTTT
>CAJQJL010000067.1 GCA_905478665.1 uncultured Flavobacteriales bacterium | reverse complement strand
TGTTAATAGCAAGTGGTCCAAACGTTTATGCGCAAAAATTGGTGGATGAGGTATGTAGTGAAAGAAAAGAAGCCCAATTCAAAATCATAGCGAGTGATGAAGTAAATGTCGCAGAAGAACTAAAGGTTAAAGGGTGGAAAGAGCAGGATAAGGCCATCCTTTCCGCAAGCGCATTGATTTCACGATCTGGGTATTCTACAATAATGGATCTCCACTTTCTACAAATTCCCGCCGAGTTGATTCCAACACCTGGACAACGTGAACAGATTTATCTCGCTGACTTATTTGCTGCAAAGCAATAACGCCCTTCCAATTAAATGAAAGAGCGTTCTCTAGATTTAATCGTAACCAGTTAAGGTTTGAATATTCTTTGAGTACTTCCGTCTTCGAATAGAAGTAGTTGCACGCCTTTATAGGTTTCTTCAACGGGCTGCCCAATCACATTGTATCGTCCAACAATCGGGTTTAGACCAATTGGAGAATTATCCAATGCAACAATGCCATTGTGCTTGTTTACAGTACCGTCAATATCCGTTTGCTTCAAGCGGTAGTAGTTAACGGTTTCTCGATAATTCACATCAATGAATTGGTAATCAAGCTCTGATTGAGAATTTCCAGCAGCTACCACATTGCCAATTACAAGCCAGTCTATACCATCAACACTGCGCTCAAGGGTAAAGAAGCTAGAGTTTTGTTCACTAGCCGTTGACCATTTCAGTACATTTCCATAATCTGTTTTTACCCCTTCAAATAAGAAGATTTCCACTGGAAGTACGACGATTGGACATGTAGCTCCATTCGGATCTCTCATTAATTTAAGCCATGCAAAATTTAATGCATTATTTGGCTGACCAGGAGTTTCATTTCCTGCTACGGTCGCTGATGACCAATTGGCAATGTCAAAAAAGTCACCATCAGAAAACCAACCGCACATTCCACTACCACTACCTGTAAATAGTTTAAGGCCGTTAGGTCCACCAGTCATCTCAGCCCCTCCGTAAGAAACTCCATGATAATAAGACCCATCAGGGTTACGAACTTGTATGGCATCTCCTGAATTCCTGAGACTTAGTGGGTTCCATCCTGTTAATGGAGCCGTAGCATATGTACAACCAGTGTAAATTGAATCTGGAGAAGTCGTAGCTGGGAAAACTGTGCAGCGCTCAAATAACGTGCTGTTGTGCGGTACGACATATAAAGAGTCGTTGTCTGCGTCAGTTGGATCATCTGCAGGGATATTCAAATTTGGATCATCTGCATTATATACAACGATGAGAGATCCTACAGGTATTGATGCCCATTGAGCAGCAGTAGTAAAGCGAAAGTGACCAGGTGCAATTCCTGAAGATGTCCCAGCGTAATCAGCAGGATTGGTGAATGTTCCGTTGTTATCATCGAGAATGTACCCACGTATATCTGCAAGCGTACCACATTCTCCTGCAACAACAAATTCATAAAATTCACGATTACCAGAGTCACCATTTGACCACTCATTAATAATCAATCCTTGAGTTACACTCGGTCCGCAATTTCCAGTTTGTGCTATTGTAAATGCGGCACTACTTGAACCAAGTACCGATGGATTGTCGGAAACGACACGAATTAAATATCCTGTTCCAGCTGCTGTTGCTGCTGGGATTGTAATGTTAATTAGACCGCTGTTGGCCGTTGAAGCAAGCGTGCCAATCGCAGTAGGACTTGCAAAATTTCCTGTGGGGTCAGACAATTGCGCGGTGTAAGTGTTTCCAGCGGTAAATGTTCCAGTGGAAGTGAAATCAACGGTTCCCGCACCTGTCGTTGGAACTGCACAGTCTACAGTGAACGTTGCGCCCGTTACGGTTCCAGTTGTTATTGTATTTGAACCACAAGGGCTAATTGTTTGACCTATGTTTAATGTTCCATTGGATGCAGCAGCTGGTGCGCTCCATGCAAAAGATGCGTAAGCATTTCCTGAACCAGTTAATTGAAGTGATTCAGTCGCAAGGGTCGTCCCTGTTTCGGCAACGCCAATATCAGTAGATAAAAGACCATTTGCTGGGCCGCCTACTGCTGTGAACGTTCCTTCATACGAGAGAAATTGAACAAGTGCTGGAGTACATGTATTACTAAGTGCAACTCCATCAGGAGCTCCATTTTGAATTCCAACTATCGGAAACCAAATGGCTCCATATCCGCAGCCTTCATCAGGGATTAGTCCACTAAGTGTTGTTGTTGAGTATGATGCTCCGTTACTTCCGTTGTACAATACTATTTCGAAACAGGAAAGATCTATTCCTGCTGCTCCAGCGATTTCAATTCCTTCGTTAACATCCCCACTGGCATTGTCATAGTGGATTTCATTAATCCACTGAGCACTCACTGCTCCATGGAGAATCAAAAAGACTATAAATGTGTAAAACCTGTTCATTACGCTTTGATTGTTTTTATTTGGACTTGTTTTTTCTCATTCAAGAAGACGACAGTCCAACTAACGTCAAAGCGTTTAAACATGGTAAACCATACACATCTTCATTGAGTAATTTACAACTGAAATCATTGCTTGATCATTTAGCGTTTCACTCAAATTTATGCCAAAAAAAGGGATCAGGCAACTAAATGAAACAAGGAGTTATACACAGTAGCCATCTTTAGTACAGGGTGTTATGGGATTATGAAGGGAAGAATTAAATGTTAAAACGGTTAAGTAAGGTAGTTAACCTAGTAGGTTGCTAGGTAAGGTTATTAACAATTCATCTACAGTTAACAGAAAAATAATCGAATGGAAACAAAAAAAGCCCGACCTAAAGGTCGAGCTTCCAATTTGAATAGAATTTTTTATTTCACAATCGCTGTGAAAGATGCGTTCTCCATATACTTAATGAATTCACGATCTTTAGCCGCTTTAGCTTTCAAAGCTCCATCCTTAGCGAATGCGCTCTTCAAGTTTCCAACGATCTCTTGTAGATTGTCTTGACGTGCCGCAGCAACTGCTTTCAAGTAGTAACCTTGACCTGAATCAGCATCAGCAGATCCATCAATTGTACCAGCTATTGAGTTGTTACCGTTCAACAATTCAGCAAGCGCTTTGTTGAATGAAGCATCAGAACCTAAGTTAGATACAGCATCAGAATAATCTCCATTTTGGATATTCAAGATTCCTTTGTTGTAGTTTACTTCAGAACCAGCACCACCTGCTTGGTTCAACAATTCCATTGACTTATCACGGTCTCCACTAACTCCAGCAACAGCACCAAGGTTGTTCTTTGAAATTGGGTTATCTTGAATTCCGTTAGCTTTTTCGAACTGTGCTTTCGCTTCAGATACCTTGTTCATTTGGTAAAGAATAGCACCAACGTTGTTTGATGTTCTATAGTCATCTGGGAATCTCTGTTCAGCTTCTTTGTAAATTCTCAACTTCTCGTTAAGATCAGTATACAAAGTTGCAGCGAATAACCAGTGCTCAAGCATCATTGTATCTTTCTTATTCACTGAGTAATCCATCATCTCTTCATCAGAGAAACCAGTTTCGTCATATGAAATAAGCAATTCAGCACGACGAAGCTTTGGGAATATTTTCTTGTCTAGGTAGTTGAAAGTCTTACCCATATCACGCATTGCCTTCTCACGCTCAACTGGATTCTGGATAGTCTCCAATACACGAAGAACAAGATTCTTGTCATCCTCATTCATTGTTGAATCAGCTTCCAATTCTCTTTTAAATCCAACGTAATCTTCACCACTTCCTTTTTGGCTATACATTTCGCCTTGAGCACCTTCATGCTTTGCAGCTTTCGCAATTTTCGTTGAAGCCTCTTTACCTGAAGCAGCTCTGTCTGTAGAAAGAGAGTTGTTCTTGTCTTCTTCACCTTCAGGCGAAGCATAACCTGTAGAACTAATACCCTTAACTTCGATCTTTGGATTGCTTTGTGCACCTTCCAAGAAAGCTTGATATGCCTTGATGTCATCTTCTTTCATTTCAGAAGATTTCACATTTGACTTTCCTTTATCGTAGTTGATTTGCGCCATGAATGATTCTTGAGTAACTCTTCTGAACTCATCTTTAGCGATAATCACTTTGAAATCTTTATTTACAAGATAAGGAGTGATGATTGTTGCGTCAGCAATTTTGATTGGCTCAATCTCATCCTTCTCTTTTTCGCCTTTAAATACCTTACCTGTAACCATAAGGTCTGTTGCTTCCATATCTGGTGTGTATGGTACACAATCCTCATATGTAAGTTTTCCACCAGCTTTGTACTGAATAACTTCTCCGTTTCCAGTTGCTTTTTCACCTTGTACACGAATTGTCTTCAGTGCAGTGGTTCCTAACATCGGTGTAATATCCGCCGAAGCTTTTTTATTGATTCCTTTTTCTGGGAATACAATATCAACTTTAACACACACGGAGTCTCCATGCATTTCCAATGGATCCGGTGTTACAGTGTAATCTAGGTCTTTCAGTAAGTCACAACTCGTAACTAGAAATCCTGTTACAGCAACGAGCGCGAATACTTTGATGCTTTGCTTTTTCATAAGTAAGTTAAAATAAATTCTAATTCAAATTTCAACTGCAATTATACACAATTTTTTCGTATTAAATATGTAGCGTATTGAATAATTGAGGGCGAGGAATCAGTTTTTTACATACCGTAATTGGCGATTTATCGATACAATTCTCAAATATCTGAGCAATAGTTAGATGAGTGACGGGGTCGATTAAGTCATTGCCTAGGTCGATTAAGGGTGCCAAAACGAACTTTCGTGTTCGAAAAAAAGGATGCGGAATGGTGAGTTTGTCTGACTTTATGATTTGATCTCCGAAGAAAATAATATCAATGTCAATTGTCCGAGAAATATATCCTGAATCAGAACGGATTCTGCCTAAATTTGATTCAATGGCTTGGAGTGTTTCCAATAACTGATCTGCCGTAAGATTTGTTTCTAGCACTAAGCAAAGGTTCAAAAAATTCGTTTCCGCTTCGAAACCAAAAGGTGGAGTCTCATAAATGCGCGAGATTTTTGTACATCTGCCAACATTTTGAGCGAGTTGCTCACATGCCCTTTCAAGATGAAGAACCCTATTTTCAATGTTGCTCCCAAGACTAAGAACGACGGAGGTTAATCCTTCCATTTAAACGTGTTTATCATGTGCTCTAAATCTATTTTTAAATAATCTAGGCTTGGTTTAAGTGAATCGTAATTAGGTACTGAGTTGAAATAGACAACACCACTAACAAAACGATCGGTTGAATCAGTAAGGTAAAACTGGAATGGTGAAGCAACATCTCCTTGTAGTTCAAAGAAGGTACAGTAGACATCATTCTCAGGAACAAGGATTTGCCAGTCTTTGATTGCTGTCGCTTTCACTTTGTGTTCGTCGATCTTGTCATTCACAAAGTTGACATAGGAAGCAAGTGGATCGGTCATTTCGATGTATGAAAGATGCACCATTCCGTTTAGAGGACCCAAATCAATGTCTTTATGACACATAGGACCTTCGCCGTCACCGATTCGCTTGATTGTATAAACATCTGATGTCGTTAAAGAATAAGGGCAGTCGTCTTTATAGACCGTGTACGAATGATCGGGTAGCTCTAGTCGTAAATATGTCGGTGGTTTTGGAACAAACGTCTCTTCACCGCATGCAACTAGTCCTAAAAGAAGTAGGGAATACACTAGCGTTTTTTTCATTCAATTTCTGTTTTAACTGCTTTAATCATCTTAATCCGTTTCTTATCGCTGGATTCAATTATAAACTTCAGTTTTCCTACTTCGATAAATTCATTGTTCTCAAGAATTCGACCTGCCTTTTCGATAATGAATCCACCAAGGGTTTCAGCTGTTCTACTCTCAAATTCGACATCCTTTTCATCCAGATCAACGTCCATAACTTTTAAAAAGTCGATTAAAGCTGTTTTCCCTTCAAATAAATAAGTGTTGTCATCAATTTTGGTGTAAACCACTTCAACGGCATCAAATTCATCTGTTATGTCACCAACAATTTCTTCAAGGATATCTTCAAGCGTCACAATTCCACTGGTTCCACCATATTCGTCAACAACCATGGCAATGTGAATTTTCTTCTCTTGAAATTCTTTTAATAAGTCATCAATCTTTTTGTGTTCCGGCACAAAAAATGGCTTTCGAACCAATTTCAACCAATCGATACTTTCTTTTTTTCCTAGATCAGGAAGAAGATCTTTAATAAAGAGCACACCAATAATTTTGTCAAAGGTTTCTTCATAAACGGGAATTCTTGAATGTCCGCAGTCTAGGATAATTTTCATAACATCATCGAAGCTTGTTGTTGCCTCTATCGCGGTAACATCCATTCTTGGTTTCATTATTTGCCGAACTTCGGTATTTCCAAACTTGACAATTCCTTCCAAAATCTTGTGGTCGCGATCCTCGTCATTATCTTGCTTTGTAAGTGCAAGAGCTTGTTCCAGTTCATCGGAGGAAATGTCAACCTTTCCTTTTTTCGCACGACGTTGGATAAATGATGTGCTTTTCACTAATCCAGTTCGAATCCATGAAACAGGTGGGATTTTGTCCAAATAGTAGAGGATTCGCCCCATCATCATTGAGAAACGAAAGGCATTTTTTGTGGCGTATATTTTAGGAATCACCTCACCGAGCAAAAGCAAGACGAGTGTAATTATTACGACTTCTACAAAGAAGTGGATCCCAACATTTTCTGGCGAAGCTGGATATACTTTCGTTATGAATGCACTGGATAATATTACGATCCCCACATTCACGAAGTTGTTGGTGATCAAAATTGTTGCCAGTAAGTCTTTTGGTTTTTTGAGTAAACGAATTACAAAATCAGCCTTTTTACTATCGCTTGCTTTTAGATCTTCTTTGTCTGTTGGACTCAATGAAAAGAAAGCTGCTTCAGAGCCTGAAATTAATGCCGACGCCAACAGCAGGACACTTAAAATAAGAAGAAGGATTGTTTCGAGTGTTCCGAATCCAGCATGAACCGCTCCGTTAAGGAGCAAGGTACTCGGAGGTTCTATCTCTTGCATGGAATAGATTTAAAATGGTAAATCATCATTGTCTTTCTTCAATATGTCATCTACCTTCGAAGGTTTTTCTGGTGTTCCTGTAGTGTCGTAAGGATGACTTGGAGCATCTTGACGTGATTCGGCAGGACGTGAAAGAATCGACAATTCATCAGCAATAATTTCTGTGGTATATCGTGTGTTTCCTTCTTTATCTTGCCAAGAACGTTTTTTCAATTTACCTTCTACGTATACTTTGTAGCCCTTGCGTACATATTTCTCGACAACTTCCGCAAGTCCACGCCAGGCAACAATATCATGCCAATCTGTGTTCTCAACTTTTTGTCCAGTATTTCGATCTGTATAAACTTCAGATGTTGCAAGTGGGAAGTTGGCTACGGTTGCTCCATTCTCTAGATGGCGTACTTCGGGATCCTTTCCGAGATTGCCAATTAATATCACTTTGTTAACGCTTCCTGCCATTCGAATACTGTGTCGGTTTTATTTAGAATATTAAATGTACAAAAATTCCATCAATCAATTTTGTTCTTTTCCAAGTATCTATCAATGATACGTGGGAGTGGATAATTCTGGATGTCCGCATGTTCAGCTTTAATCCAATTTTCAGGCTGTGTTTCAGGAAGAAATTGAAAATGATGAAATTTTGCATGAATTTTTTGATGACTCAAAATATGAACGATTTCTACGGATTCATGCTTTTGATTTTTTACTAATTCTCCAATTTCATCGTTGGCTAAAGATGTGGTTTCGTACAAAGGAAATTGAAACATGTTTTGCCAGATATCTTTTGTTTCACGCTTTTCAAGAATCGTTCTTTTACCATCCGAATAAATCATATAATGAAAATAGCGATCGCGAACTTTTGTCTTCTTCGCTTTTACAGGTCTGTCCGCAAAATTCTGTTGTTGCAAGCCAATACATTGTTGGTTTAGTGGACATTCGTCGCACTTCGGTTTTGGCGTACAGACCGTTGCTCCCAGTTCCATGATTGCCTGATTATGGTCTCCAGGATTATTGGGATCAATTAGTTCATCGGCCAATGCTTGAAACTCTTTAGCTCCTGTTGTACTATCAATTGGAGTGTCCATGTCAAATACTCGGCTTAAAACACGGTAAACGTTGCCATCGACCACCGCACGATTTTCGTTAAATGCCATAGATGCAATTGCTGCGGCCGTGTACTTCCCAACTCCTTTTAATTTCAGGATTTCAGAATAGGTCGAGGGGAACTTAGCGTCATATTCATCGCGAATAAGTTTTGCTGAGAAGTGTAAATTTCTTGCTCGGCTATAATATCCAAGACCTTGCCAATCGTTCAATAAATCAATTTCCTCAGCATTCGCGAGATCTGTGACGGTTGGGTAGTTTTTCGCGAACTTTTTGTAGTACGAAATACCTTGATCTACTCTTGTTTGCTGCAAGATAATCTCCGATAACCAGATCAAATAGGGATTTGAAGTCTGTCGCCAAGGTAAACTTCTTTGGTTTAGTCTATACCAATCGGCGATTAATAGGTGAAAATCGTTCATTCAGGGAAAAAAACAAAAATTTTAGGTCAAAAGTAATTATAAAATGAAAAGAGAACTTTAATTTTGCCGCCAATATAAATTTACTAAATACCAAAAAATCAAGGAGATATGACGAAAGCAGATATTGTAACAAACATTGTTGAAGAAACTGGTTTAGAGAGAGTTGAAGCATTGAAGGCTGTAGAGGCTTTTATGACAACTATTAAGTCTTCTTTATCACAGGGACAGAACGTTTACCTAAGAGGTTTCGGAAGCTTTGTTGTTAAGGAAAGAGCTGAGAAAACAGGAAGAAACATTTCTAAGAATACTGCTATCATCATTCCAGCACACAATATCCCTTCATTCAAGCCTGCAAAGACATTTGTTGAGGAGGTAAAGACGAAGGTTAAAGTAGGATAATTTAAAGATCTTGTCGAAGGTTTAGATTTTCGATTGATTTTATTACTTTTGCACTCTCGTAACTTTAACTTGTTGCGAGAGTGTTTTTTTTCGATCAGAGTAGAAACACTCAAAAGAAAGGATATAAGAGTTTAACAAAATATATAGAATTATGCCAAGTGGTAAAAAAAGAAAGAGACATAAGATGTCTACGCACAAACGTAAAAAGAGACTAAGAAAAAACCGTCACAAGAAGAAGAAGTAATTCTTCACACGTTGATATTCTTATAAACTTAGCGGATTTTTCTGCTAAGTTTTTTACGTATTTATAAAATTAGGCTTTCATGGGTTTAGAATTAGTAGTAGATGCTCGAAAAAAGGGCATCTGGCTTGCTCTACTCAATGACGGAAAGCTTATTGAGTTGCATCAAGAACAGGGAAACAATGAATTTTCTGTTGGTGACATTTACCTAGGAAAAGTTAGAAAGGTTGTCCCTAGTTTGAATGCCTCATTTGTCGATGTGGGTTATGATAAGGATGCATTTTTGCACTACCTTGATTTAGGTCCACAATTCAATTCACTTAATAAGTTTTCGCGTAATACATTGCGTAACAAGCAAAATGTTGCCGACTTACAGTACATCAAGCTAGAGACTGATATTCCAAAAGATGGAAAGATCAATGAAATAATTTCGTCTTCGGCGCCAATCTTAGTCCAAATAGCAAAGGAACCGATTTCCTCTAAAGGGCCTCGGCTCTGCGCTGAAATAACGCTTGCGGGAAGATTTCTCGTGCTCGTACCATTTTCAAACAAAATCTCAATATCTCAAAAGATCAAAGATCCAGCAGAGAGAGATCGCTTGAAAGATGTGATGAAAAGTATCAAGCCAAAGAACTTTGGTGTGATCATCAGAACTGTAGCTCAGGAGAAAAAGATTGAACAGCTCGATCAGGATTTGAATAACCTGTTAGAGAAATGGAAAAAAATGCACGCCAATTTAATAGGTGCAAAACCGCCAATGCGCGTTCTGGGAGAAATCGATAAGACTTCCTCCATTTTGCGGGATTTACTCAATGCTGATTTCACAAATATTCATGTGAATGATTCAGATTTGAGTGCGACTTTGAAGGAGTATGTCGCAGACATCGCTCCAGGTCGAGAGAAAATCATTAAAAATTACGACGGTAAACTAGAGATTTTTGAGCGTTTTGGCGTAAGTCGTCAAATTAAGGCGCTCTTCGGTAAAAAAGTTCCGCTACCTAGTGGAGGATACTTAATTATTGAGCATACTGAAGCAATGCACGTTGTTGACGTGAATAGTGGAAATCGTAAAGGGGCAGATGGACAGGAAAATAATGCATTGTCTACAAACCTCGAAGCTGCGGAAGAAATAGCACGAGTGCTACAATTGCGTGATATGGGAGGAATTGTGTGTATCGACTTTATTGATATGCATGAAAAGGCAAACAACAAACAGCTGTTTGCTACCTTGAAAAACGCAATGAGCAATGATCGTGCAAAGCATAACATTATTCCTCCGTCAAAGTTTGGAGTTGTTGAGATTACGCGTCAACGTGTTCGACCACAAACGGATATTGTAACGTCAGAGGTTTGTCCGACATGTAATGGGACAGGTGAGGTGCAGGCTTCAATATTGTTGGCTGAGGAAATAGAGAATAACCTTGATTACTTGATCAAACGTGGAGAAAAGGGAGTAGCAGTATTAGTGCACCCGTATCTTGAAGCGTTTTTTAAGAAGGGAGTTATTTCTCCTCAGGTGAAATGGTATTTCAAGTATAAAAAGTGGATTCCAGTCCGCGGTTTATCATCACAAAATTTGTTGCAATATTCATTCGTAGATAAAAGCAACGAAGAGATCGCACTCTAATGACTTCAGGGAGTAAATACTCTTTTCTTGAAGTGAAGGCGAAGCTTAAAGCATTGTGTGCATATCAGGAACGATGTTCACACGAGTTGGATAAAAAAATGATGCAATGGGAAGTCGATTACGAAGACCGTAATCGGCTTCTTGCGCATTTAATAGAGAATAACTTCCTAAGTGAGGAGCGTTTTGCTGAGGCATTCGTTTCTGGTAAGATCAACATTAAGAAATGGGGAAAGGTCAAAATTCGTCAACACCTCAAGCAAAAATTCATTTCTGAGTATTCCATTAACAAAGCCTTAAATGGAATTGATGATGAACTCTATATGGAACATCTGAGGCATCTAGCCGAAAAGAAATACCAATCGCTCTCCAAGGAAAAGGACGGCTATGCCAAAAAAGTGAAAGTGTATCGCTTTCTGGCGTCAAAAGGGTATGAGACAGATTTGTTCAAGGACGTAGTGGACGATTTGTTCTAGTAGGGTTTGTTTACCTGTACAGGGTGATATGCCCATGCTTGGTTTCTTCTTTGCCAGCTTTTTCTGTTTTCACCTTATAAAAGTAACTTCCTTCACTAAGCTCTTCGCCCCCAATTGTTTTACCATTCCAGCTAAAGTTTAGATCACTGGATGTGAACACTCGTTCTCCCCATCGATTGAAAATATCTATGGAAAATGCGTCTAGACCACAATCTGATTGAATGTGAAAATTGTCATTGACCTGATCTCCGTTTGGGGTGAAGATATTTGGAATTTTTATGACTGGAATACAAGGTGTAATCGTAATGTTAGTGTCTAGCGAATCAATTGGGTCAACGGGAGGTGGCGGTGGCGGAGGATCTGATGGTCCCGAATTTCCACACCACGCAGTGTCTGTAGTGTAAATAAGCTCTAACTTTGGTCGAATGTTAGGATCAGGATGATCTCTTGATGCAAACACCAGACTCCTATAGGTAACTTCATCGTCTAGTTTAAAATAAAAACCAACTTCGTTTGAGCTGCTCAGTGAATTGGCAACGATAGGCGTTACATCGAAGACATAGTCCTGAGAAGATGAGGTGGAGGCTGGAACGGTCGTGAATAAATTTGTATTGTAGGTAGGTTGAGTCCACCAAACAGTTGATTCATCCCATGGACTGGTAATCTCAAATAGCTTTGCTGCATTCAGCCCATTGGTCGTATGTCCTGCATGAGACGCCGAATAATCTTTATATAAATAAAGTGTAGCTTGTACGACAACGAAATTATCGGGAATCTCGCAGGTTTCAAAACCGAGCAAACTTCTTCCAGTTCCAAATGAACCACCGTATGTCCAAGCAGAAGCAATGAAACTCTGCGTTTGACCTTGATAAGTGTCTCCTATTACAATATTGATGTAGGTGTCTTTTGCAGCATCAAATACCAGCGTGTCTTGTGCTCTTGCATTGGTAACGAACAGCACAACAAAGAATGCAATAAGATATTTTGTTCTCGAGACGTTCATATGTCTTAATCTACGAAGAATGCTTGAACCAGCAAGTTTCGAAACGAAGTCAATATTCAAATAATTCCAACTTTCCTACACTTAATCAAAAAGCAACGACGTCTATTCTAACCCGCTATATAGTTTCCAATCCAAAATTGATATTTGATTCAAACTTATGGATTATGAAACGGACAAAATCACTGATCACACTTATTGCTATTTTAACGGGAGTATTTTGGATAAACTCTTGTGGCCCGACCCGCCCAGAAATAATTAAGGTCAACCCTGAATTTAGTGAATACATTTCGGGATATACCTCTGGAATGGTCTACCGAAA
>CAJQJL010000066.1 GCA_905478665.1 uncultured Flavobacteriales bacterium | reverse complement strand
AGATTGTATGGGAATCGCATGATGCATCCGTAGGTTGGGATGGAACATATGGAGGTCAACTTGTTCAAGATGGAACGTACACTTGGAAGATCGAATTCAAAACATCTGCTAACGATGAAAGAATAATGATCCATGGTCATGTGAATGTGATTAAATAATAACGATTGCTAAATAGGAGAAAGGTGAGGAGTAATTCTCACCTTTTTCTTTTGCCGAATATTCCATTCGGACTTACTTAGGAATTGAAGAGTGCTTGTTAAATGTTCGAACAATAAACTGCTAAATCGTTATATTTGTTGTTCTAAGCTTAATTATGAAACGACTCTCCTCGCTAATTCTCACAGCATTTGCTGTACTCGTAACTGTACAAGTCAATGCGCAAATGCCTATCGAATTTTCTCCTTTAAACGATGGACAAACATTTTCCACATGCAATGGCTTTATCATTGATTCAGGTTTACAAGGTGGTACTGGTTATTCAAATAATGAAAGTATAGTCATAACAATCTGTCCAGATACACCAGGAGAGATAATATCGGTTGTTTTCAATCTTTTTGACCTTGATCCAACCAATACGGGTACGCAACAGAATCCAAATATGGACAACATGTCCGTTTATGATGGAACTTCCACGGCGGCAAATTCACTTGGCGTTTATACAACGAATCAATTGCAAGGAGTTGTGATTGAAGCAACAGCTTTGAATCCAACTGGATGTCTAACGCTGGAGTTTTACTCAAATACAGTAGGAACGGGAATGTTCTCTGCAAGTGTTACGTGTGAAACACCATGTAATGATCCATTTGCAGGAGGGATTATCGTAGGTGGAATAACAAACGATAGTATTCGTGTATGTGTTAACGAACAGGTAGACTTTCAGGAATTAGGTTCCATTGCTCAGCCCGGATTTACCTTAGCTAGCTACACATGGGACTTCATGGATGGAACTACAGCGAATGGTCAGAATGTCTCACACATTTATACACTTCCTGGTCTTTATAGAGTTCAACTGTTTGTTACTGATGACAACGGATGTTCCAATCCGAATTTGATAGACTTACAGGTCCTTGTTGCAACTCTACCAGACTTTACTGGATTTCCTAGCGACACTTCAATTTGTTTAGGTGAATCTATGTCATTTGCCGCTGACCCAGAATCTTATGAAGTATTGTGGAATGGATTCCCAGGAAGTCAATCAGTTGATGATGGTTGTCTCCCTGATACACTTCTCGGGGTTTCTCAGGATATTTTACTTATGCAAACTGGATTCTCTGCTGGTACGACCATTACAAATGTCAATGACATTCAAAGCATCTGTTTAGATTTGGAACATTCATTTATGGGAGATTTGGTCATCATGATTGAATGTCCAAACGGGCAATCGGCAATATTACACCAGCAAGGTGGGGGAGGAACCCAAATAGGAATTCCAGTTCAGGCAGATAATGTTGATTGTTCAGATCCTGCGACGATGGGGACGCCTTTCACATATTGTTTTACACCAACTGCGACGGAAACGTGGGTAGAATGGGTAACTAACAATCCAGGTGTCAATACCATTCCAGCAGGAAATTATGAGCCAATTGATCCATTAACAAACCTTGTGGGGTGTCCAGCAAACGGTGTATGGACTTTAACAGTGATTGATAATTGGGCTGCAGATGATGGAACCTTGTTTAGTTTCGGGTTGACGTTAGATCCTTCTTATTATCCTGCAATTTCAACGTTCCAACCAGACATTGGGGCTGGTTCAGACTCATCTTACTGGTTCAATCCAATTTTTGAAACATACTTGTCCGCTGATGCAGATAGTTTAGAGGTTTTACCGACAGCACCAGGTTCGTATACATACGAGTACTTTGTGGAGAATGATTTTGGATGTACACATGATACATCAGTTGTATTAACCGTAAACGCAAATCCTGATGTTTTTGCAGGAAATGACACAACGCTTTGCGATGCGAACGGTTTGCAGTTGGATGGTCAAATAATTGGCTTGGTAGCAAATTGTGATTATGTGTTGACCTTAGAAGATACGTTTGGTGATGGATGGAATGGAAACACAATAACAGTTACCGTTAATGGCGTTCCAACAACTTATGACCTTCCAAATGGTTCTGTGCAGGCATTTAACCTATCAATACCCACTGGAGCGACAGTCACCGTGACATTTAATGCAAATGGTGCATTCGTTGACGAATGCTTCTACAGTGTTGTAGATGATGCGGGAGCTATCGTTATATCTCAAGGTCCATTTTTATTTGGAGTTGTAACTGACAACTTCGTGGCAGACTGTGTTCCTGATTATGTATACGAATGGACACCAGGAGCGTCTGTAAGCGATCCAACCATTCTCGATCCTCAATTAATTGCTGGAGGTCAACAGACACTCATTTTGGCAACTTATCCACTGGGACATCCATTGTGTATGACATCAGATACCATTGTTATTAACGTGTCAGCTGTTCCAAATCCTGGTGTAGATGCTGTATTGGAGGTCTGTTCTTCAGGAACACCGGTTGATTTATTCCCTCTTCTAGGAGCAGGAGCATCTCCAAATGGTACTTGGGAGGACCCTTCAGGAAACCCAGTGGCGATGCCATTTGACCCGCAAACAATGCCTGTTGGTGATTATGTTTACGTTGTAGATAGTAACGGATGTATGGATCAAGCGATCGTTACAATCACAGAAATTATCACAGAAATTACAAACATCACAACGGTTGATGTATCATGTAATGGTTTGGCGGATGGTTCATTTACAGTGACTGGAAACAACATTGATGGTTATACCATAGATGGTGGAGTACCTACAGCAGCAACAAGTCCTTTTACGGTTAATGGATTGGCTGCGGCTACGTATGCACTAGAAGTTTATTCTGACGAAGGATGCTTAGCGACTCAAAACGTTACAATTGATGAACCCGACGTATTGTCCCTAAGTGCTGTCGCAATTGATGCTTCGTGCTTCGGTGTTTGTGATGGTGAAGTACAATTGACACCTACAGGAGGTACTCCTGGATACACGTACAATTGGAATGGTGTGACAGGTGATCAAAATGGTAACGGAACAGATATCTGCGCCAATAATTATAATGCGGAAGTTACCGATGCGAATGGATGTACTGCAGAAGTACAATACACAATTGCGCAGCCAGAAGATGTAACACCGGGAATTCTAGGAGACACGTTGAATGGATGTTTTCCACACAGCGTCGATTTTATTAATGTCACAGCATCAAATAATATAGCAACAACATCCGTAGACTTCGGAGATGGAAGTACAGAGGTTTTCAACGGACTTGATCCATTCTCGCATACTTACCAATATCCAGGGGTTTATACAGTGACAGCTATGATGACAACAACAGATGGCTGTGAGTATACCGTCACTTATATTGATTTGGTAAATGCGTACAATCATCCGAATGCAAACTTCTTTGTGAATCCGAATAACGTTACGATGATGGAGCCCTATGTGAATCTTCTCGATCAAAGCTCGAACGATGTTGTTACATGGGATTGGACAATCGGATCGGGAACACCAGGATCTGCAAATACACAAAATGTAATGAATGTAGCCTATCCAATTGACAGCCCAGGAAACTATCCAGTTACGTTATTTGTCGAGAACGGATATGGTTGTATGGACTCAATTACAAAGTATGTGAGTATCGTGAATGATGTATTGTTGTTCGCACCAAATACCTTCACACCAGACGATGATGAATTCAACCAAAATTGGAAGATATTTATTTCAGGAATTGACATCTACGACTTTGATTTATTCTTATTTAACCGTTGGGGTGAAGTGGTATGGGAATCGCATGATCCTTCAGTTGGATGGGACGGAACGTATATGGGACAGATGGTTCAGGAAGGAACGTATACGTGGACAATTCGTTGCACGGACCTCTTAAACGATAAGAAATATACTTTTGAAGGACACGTAAGTGTGATCCGCTAGTTCGTTTGCTTTCTGCGTTGAATTTCTTTCACGATTAAGGATAACTCTCGTCCAGTTTGACCAGCTACCGAAGTATTTTCCTCGGCGCGTCTGATTAAGTAAGGCAGAACCTCTTTTATCGGTCCGTAAGGAACATACTTGGCTACTTGAAAGCCGTTGTTCGCAAGGTTGAATGAAATATGATCGCTCATTCCCAGTAGTTGTGCGAAGTACACCCGAGGGTCATCCTTTGAAATGTTGTTTTCCTCTAACAAAGTTGCCAGTCGCAAAGAACTCTCTTCGTTGTGTGTGCCAGAGCAAAAGGAAAGAACATCAAGACTTTTAACAGACAATTCAAGTGCTGCATTGAAATCCTTATCACACGCTTCTTTGTTCGGTTGAATAGGTGAGGAGTATCCAAATTCTTGCGCCCGTTCGCGTTCTTTTTCCATGTATGCTCCGCGAACCAGTTTCAAACCAATATACCAACCCTCTCTGCGTGCAAGTTCAATTTCTTTTTCCATGAATGCAAGGCGGTCATGACGATACAATTGAACGGTGTTATAAATGATCGCGCGTTTGCCGTTGTACTTTCGGCTCATTTCCAATACGAGTCGATCAATTGTATTTTGAATCCATGTTTCTTCGGCATCAATAAATAGCGGGACGTCATTCGTAAATGCTTCATTACAAATTTGATCCAATCGCTCTTTTAATTTATCGTAACGCACTTGATCCTTTTCAGACAAACCTTCGTCAGAATCATTGGCTTTCTCGAGTATTTCAAACAAACAAATTCCTGTGACTTTAAATACGGCAAATGGGATGTTCTCATTCTTTTTGGCCTCATGTATCGTTCCAATAATCTCTGCAACGGTCTTGTCAAAATCTTCTTCAGACGTTTTTCCTTCAATACTGTAGTCGAGAATAGTCTTTACATTTCTACTCGCCAAATCGTTGGAAGCCTTCAGTGAATCTTGGATGGAAACACCTCCGCAAAACTGATGAAAGATGGTTTTCTTAATAATGCCGTTGATTGGTAAACGCATTGTCAGAGCTACATTTGTAGCCCATTTTCCAAACTTCACCATCCGTGGGCTTGAAACCATTTTGAACAGCCAACGTGCTTTTTTCAAATCCTTTGAGGACTTTCCTTTAAAAGCAATTTCAGTATTATCGAAAGAAATCATGTTGACAAAATTAATCGCTTTTCAGAATAAGAATATGATCTGCGTCTTCTTTTTATCTGAGATGATGGACAAATCAGTACTTTTATTCAAAATTTAGTAATAATTCGATTATGCGACGCATTGAAACAAATGGATATTCACTTGAAGTAGGGAGCTTATTAGACTCCTCCTTTTCTGAATTACTGAGTACCAAGTATGCGACGAGCAAGAAGATTATTATCGTCGACGAAAACACACATGAGCATTGTTTGAGTTATTTGATAACCAACTTTGAGGCACTGTCAGAATCAGAAATTGTAGTGTTAACTCCTGGAGAGGATAGTAAACAAATGTCTTTGACCTATAATATTTGGGAGGCTTTGACCGAATATGGCGTAACCCGTTATGATTTAATCATCAACCTTGGAGGTGGTGTGATTACGGATATGGGTGGCTTTATTGCGTCATGCTACAAGCGCGGTTGTGATTTCATTAATATCCCGACAAGTCTGTTAGCGATGGTAGATGCGTCAATTGGAGGAAAAACGGGGATCAATCTTGGACATTTTAAAAATCAGATAGGTGTATTCTCTAATCCAGTAGCGTTGTATATCGATCGTTTGTTTTTGGATACCTTACCAGAAGAAGAAATGTTGAGTGGCTTCGCCGAAATGTTAAAGCATGGCTTGATTTCCGATGAAGCTCTCTTTCACGACGTCTGCGCACAAATAGACGAGCCCGATGAGCTTTCGTATGAATTACTTGTACGTTGCATCGAAGTGAAAAATGAGGTAGTAAAAAAGGATCCACTTGAAGATGGACATCGAAAGATTTTGAATTTTGGTCATACTGTGGGACACGCCATTGAGGGACATTATATGAATACACATCCATTGTCTCATGGGCACGCCGTAGCAATCGGAATGGTACTTGAAGCCTATGTTTCGGTAAAAATGGTTGGCCTGTCTCAGGAAAGTTATGACTTGATTGAAAAATCTATTTTGAGTAAATATCCAATTCCTAAATTCTCAAATGAAGACATCCAACTCATGATTGAGATGATGCAGAATGATAAGAAAAATAGAGCAGGAAAAATTAAATGTTGTTTGCTTCCAAAAATCGGTAGCTGTACGTACGATCATACTGTAACGTCAGAAATGTTCCTAGAAACACTCATGCACTTCAAGAATAAACAAGTGAATTTGAACTAAGCTTTGAGCTTTAATAAACGACTTTTAATTGATTCAAGTCGGCCTATGAGATCTGTGTTTTCTGATTCTACCTGAGCCAAATCATCTGATTCGTTCACTGGAGCACCTTTTCGCATTGCTTTTTTTGCACCATCAAGTGTATAACCGTTCTCTTTTACCAATTCGTATATGCGGTCGATTTTCATGATTTCCTTTGGCGTAAAAAGTCGGTTTCCCTTTTTGTTCTTTTTAGGCTTCACCATGGGGAATTCTTTTTCCCAAAATCGGATCAATGACGTGTTGACTTCGAACATTTTAGCAACTTCTCCAATTGGATAGTATAGTTTATTTAAGTGATGTTCGTTAACTCTCGGCAAATCAATAGTGTTTGAGTATCGAAGATAAGAATATTTTACAGAATTAAGTGAGCAATTGATTTTTTCGTTTCTTTGAGAATAATCAACAAAATTTAATTGTTTACATCGAATAATCTAACAGATCAGTTAATTCAGAGACGCCGGGAATGGGTCTTTTTACTTGTTGCTGGAATTTTTCTAGGATCGCTTACAATGTTGAACATTTTAGGGGTCTCCCGCTTTATCGATCTTTCATCCTACATCGGGATTTCAGATACAAGTGATATTCGATTTGTCGTTGCTGTCGGCGTTTTGCCTTACCCAATTACTTTTCTCTGTACAGATATCATTTCTGAAATTTACGGAAGGAAACGGGCCAATATGGTTGTGTGGACAGGACTGTTTTTGAACCTTTGGGTTTTACTCGTTCTCTGGTTCGGCGGTTGGCTGGAGGCTCCAGCAAATCTTGGAGCAGATGGCAGGCTGCCCCTTGAATTGAACAATGGAATTGCGAGCGCTCCCCACGGTTATGCTTTTTACGAGATTCGAACATTAACTTTCGGAGCAACGTTCGCTTCCATGATTGCATATATAACAGCGCAATTTGTCGATGTACATGTTTATCATCTTCTAAAAAAAAGGACCGAAGGTAAAATGCTCTGGCTGCGAAACAATGTTTCAACCATTACAAGTCAACTAATAGATTCTGTCGCTGTGATTTTGATTACGCATTATTATGCACACGCTTTACCAATTCCAGAGGGGGCGGTAATTTCAACAGCGTTGATGTCATTTATTCTCAGTAGCTATCTATTCAAGTTCTTTTTCGCACTTGTTGATACGATTCCAATTTACATTGTCGTGAAATACTTACGAGGGTACCTGAAAGTAGAAGATGAATTAAGTTTTTGACTCTCTTCTTTTTAGATGCCAGATGAGGTAAACAATGGCGACTAATGCTGCTGACATACCTATTAAGAATAAGGTATAAATCGTTTTTAACGTATTGTCATAGAGTGTCAGCGCAATTATGGAGCCTATAATAATTCCAAATTCGAGGGCGATGAAGACTGTTCCCGCTCCAACTCCACGTCGGTTTTCTGGTGCGAGATCGGCTAACCATGCAAAAATAGTTGGACTTGAGATACCTGTTGAAACTCCAAATATGATTGCTCCTGCAGTATATTGAATCCATTCTTTCGAAGTGGCAATTAACAACATACTAATAGCCAAAAATGACAATCCTATGATGAGTGTTTTTCTTCGTCCTATTTTGTCGGATAGACTACTCGCGAATAGTCGGATAAGAATTGTGGAGATCATGTAGAAAAGGAAGAACCAGCCTTTGTTTTCTATACCAAGATAAGTACTGATATCGGATGATGTTGTAAAAATAAAACCAGTTCCAATGGTTGAGCAACCCATCACAAAGGCAGCGGGAATTACCGTTGGTTCAAAAATATCATTCCATTTCACACGAAGTAAAGACCATTTGAAAGGTTGCGGATTTGGGAGTGTTTCAGATAACTGACTAACTAGAATTCCAGCGATCAAGCAAAATGATGCGGCGATCATGAATAGTCCTGTCAGACCGATTGTTTGTTCGATGCCATGAGCAAAGAAATTTCCTAATCCAAAACCCACGGAGACAAAAGTTCCCCAAATTCCCATTGCCACCCCTCGATTCGCTGGCGGTAACAAATCAGTAACTAGAGCCGTAGCACCTGTAGGAAGAAAACCAGCACTAAATCCATGTGAAAAACGGAGCGAAAGAAATGCAATAACGCTTCCTGATAATGGATAACTAACGCCAACGATTAGCCCCACGACAATACCAATATACATGACTTTTTTCCGTCCAATTGTATCAGATAGTTTACCAGAAAAAGGTCTCGAAATGGCTGCAGAGAGGGAGAAAAATAAGAAAATGAATCCTTTATCATCGACTCCACCAAGACCAGTAATGAATGAGTTGAGCTCTGGGATGATGAGATTGAAGCTGACCATAAACGCAAGTAGCGCCCAACACATCAACCAGAAATTTTTAGGATAATTTGGCAGTTTCACTGTACGAAGTTAGTTCTTAATCCGTCTTAATAATGAAAACTATAAATATTATGAGAGGAATTGTAATGATAATAGGATTAGGTGCTTTGATATTGAGTTGTAGCACAGAGTATTCAGGGAGGCAAGACGAAAATAGTATTGTAGAGAATAACGGTATTGACGACTCTCTGAAGGTGGTAAAAACTGATGCAGAATGGAAAGAACAGTTAACCGAGCAACAATATTATGTGACCCGAGAGAAAGGAACTGAGCGATCATTTACTGGAGAGTATTGGGACAACAAAGATGTTGGAGATTATCATTGCATTTGCTGCGGCCATCTTTTGTTTTCAAGTGAAACAAAGTTCAAATCTGGTACAGGCTGGCCAAGCTTCTATCAACCAGCTGTGAGCGAAAATGTTGGGAATGTTGTCGATCGATCGGGTGGAATGATCCGTGAAGAAGTTGTATGTACACATTGTGACGCGCATTTGGGACATGTATTTAGAGATGGACCAAAACCTACTGGGTTACGTTATTGCATCAATTCGGCATCCTTAAATTTTAAAGAACGTTAACAATCAATTCATTTTCTTCGTTAATTTGTAGCCATGATAAGAAAAGCGACATTGGGTGCTGGATGTTTTTGGTGCATAGAAGCCTGTTTTAAAGATGTGAAGGGCGTATTAGCCGTTTCACCTGGATATTCTGGTGGAGATGAGGGCACGGCAAATTACAAGGCTGTTTGTTCTGGAACAACCAACCACGTAGAGGTGGCACAGATTGAGTTTGATGACTCGATCGTACCTTATGAGAAACTACTGGAAATTTTCTGGTTCGTGCATGATCCAACGCAATTGAATCGACAAGGGAACGATGTTGGTACACAATATAAATCTGCCATTTTTTATCATGATGAAGAACAGAGAATCGGTGCACAGAAATATAAGGATCGTCTCGATAGCGAAGGTGTTTGGGAAAAGCCAATTGTCACAGAGATTGTAAAATTCGAAGCCTTCTATCCTGCAGAAGAATACCATAAGAACTACTTAGAGAACAATCCTGAGAATCCGTATTGTCAATCAGTGGTTAGACCAAAGGTGGATAAATTCAAAGCTGTTTTTGCAGACATACTCCAATAAAAAAAGCCCACCGAAGTGGACTTTAATATGCTGTAGTTAAAAGAACGTTTTAGTACTCTTCACCGTGATGCTTTCCTTCTTTCTTCGCTGCTTGAAGTGTCTCGAATTGCTCAGGTGTTAATATTACACGCAGAACACGCTTCTGATCTTGTCTATTTCCTTTGATGAATTCTTTCTTCTTTTCATCGGTCATCGTTACATCGTTTTTGATTACAGCAATTTTTGATTCAACTTTTATGTTGAGTGCTGTAACTTGCTCGATTTGCTCATCATTTAAATCCAAAAGCTCAATCATTTTTGCCGTGTGCTTCTCTGCACGTTGCTCAGGAGTCATTTCTTTTTTCTCCTTGTGCTCAGCAATTTTTTTAGCTTCCATTTCTTCGTACTTCGCATATTCTTCTTCCGTAAGAAGTGACTTCAATCCTGCATTTCTTGTTTCTCTGATCTCCTGAATTTGGGATTTACGTGCTTCTTTTTCCAAAGATTCCTCAGACTTGATGCGCATTATTTCAGTCACAAAATTCAAATTCAAGACTCCCAACTCGCTAGTTCGCTTCTCATCCAAGCCTAGTCCATTGCTCATTTTCTCCGTCATTCTTTCTGCTTTCTCCTCTGGAGATTTCTCCTGCTTCCCTTCTTGTGCAACAACAATTGTGCAACTCATTAAGAATAAACCGATTACTGCAAGTGATTTCAATGTTTTCATTTTTCTAATTTTTAACGTTCCAGTCTTTGACAAAAGTAAAGAGGAAACGTTTAACTTATAGATGTAAAAATACGGGAAAAGTTGCCTGAACTGTGAAAAATATTCATTGAGAGTGGTAACTTTAAATGATTATGGGTCGCATCGCTTTTATCTTCGGATTAATTCTTCTAGTTCTTTCAGGCTGCGGTTTGAAAGATATAGGTCATGCTATCGACGGCACGTTGGTGAATTTGTCAAGAAGAGGATTGACTGAAATCCCTGAAGAAGTCTTCTTCAATAAGGATGTTAAAGTGCTGAAGCTCTACGGGAATAAACTGGACAGCATTCCTGAGCAAATCGGCGAATTGGTGAATCTGGAAAAATTATTCATCGGTCGAAACGACATCAAAACGCTTCCGAAGTCTATAGGGAAGCTGAAGAACCTTAAGATCCTTTCTGCGCAGTACAATGAAATTGAAGAGCTACCTGAGTCAATAGGAGATTTGGAGAGCTTAGAGCAGCTCGTATTGAATCAAAATCAATTGAAAGAGCTTCCAAGTTCAATTGGAAACTTGAAGGAACTAGTTGTTTTGCAGGTAAAGTTTAATGCACTGGAAAGTATACCGAAAGAAATTGGAGATTGCGAAAAGCTTCAATTCATCCATTTAAGCAGAAACAATCTGACGGAACTGCCAAAAGAAATCGAGAACTTGAGAAAGTTGAGAGAATTGTATGTCGCAAATGCTGGTGTGCTACTTGCATTGCCCGAATCGTTGTGCGGTCTGCGTTATTTCGAAGTTCTAGAAATTGACATGACTACGGTCGTTCCTACTTGTTTGTATGTGCAGCAAACGACACGACTACAGATTATTCAGAAATAAGTAAGCTTACTCCGTTAAGAATTAATCTTTCTCAGTCATAACAAGGAACAGTACCAAGTCGTACATGAAATGCGCACCGATACAAAACCACAGACCAAATTCCTCCAAGCCATAACTGATTAATAAAATGAAGGGCAAGACGATCAGTCCGTACAAGGACATTCGCCAATTGAATGGATTCAAATACCCGTGAATTGCCACGAAAAAGACAGAAGTAATCAGTGGTCCAAAATAGAATTGAACCCCTGAGCGGAAAAGAAGTTCTTCGCCAACGCCAGCGCAAATAGAGAGAAATACACAATCCCAAAAAGTGAGGCGCATTTTACGCACTATGTTTTCTATCCGCGAAGGCATTTCTCTGAATACGCGTGCATTCATAAATGCCAAGGCAACAAACGCATAGAGTGCGCCTATTTCCATTCCTAACCCCATTTTGTAAGCGGTTAAATTCTCTAGATCAAGAATTTCCCACGGATCGATACCTTCAATAAAGTACAGTCCAAAGAAGGTTGGAAGCGGGAAAATGAGAAGCGTTATTGCTCCAAGAATATAAAGGGATCGTTTACTTACCATTTAGCGGCTTTATCCAAAGCGAAGGTGCTTCACTGTATTACCGTTGTTAATAAGCTGTTTCAGCGATTTCGTTCCGATTTTTAGATGATTGTCCACATAATTAGCAGTCACACTTGAATCGCTTGCACCTGTT
>CAJQJL010000065.1 GCA_905478665.1 uncultured Flavobacteriales bacterium | reverse complement strand
GAGATGACGGAAATCAATGCTGAAGTGAAAGATTTGGCTCAAAAAGCAAAAACGAAAAAATTACAACCTGCAGATTGGGAAGGGAATACCTTTACAATTTCTAACTTAGGAATGTTTGGAATTGAAGAGTTTACGGCGATTGTGAACCCACCAGACAGCTGTATTATGGCTGTAGGAGGAATCAAGCAGGTGCCTGTGGTGAAGAACGGTCAAGTTGTACCTGGTAACGTTATGAAGGTTACCTTATCGTGTGATCATCGTGTTGTCGATGGTGCAACGGGCGCGGCTTTTCTGAATACATTTAAAATATTTATGGAAAATCCTGTTTCATTGCTGATTAAATAGCGTGAAGCTAGACGTAAGACTAAAACTGAACTAACTATAACTACTATGATTCTAACTCAAGTGCGTACTTGGGTCCTTGCATATCTTCTCTTTTGGGGAATGAATGTTTGGTCTCAGGCAACAATAAACGTTAGCGTGTTGTCAGTGGAAGTCACTCAGAATGAGGATTGTGACTTTATTGGTGCAAGCGATTTCGTTTGGGAATTTCTGGCAACCGATAATACGATAGGAAATTCAAATAATAACCCCGTTTTATTCGGACTATTAGGAGATTTCAACTACGCCTATAAGAATGGTGACAATGGTCCTTATGTTATGACAGCTCCAGGTGGAGGGTTCTCGCCAAACAGTGGTCAGTATTTTTCCCATGACTATGTCTGTTCAAATGAAGTACCAACGCAGATTACAATTGATTGGCGTGCGTACGAGAATGATGAGGCGACTAATTACAGTTTATTCGGACTTTTAACAGACGGTGAAACAGCCAACCAAAGTGTAACAATGGCTGTTCCTGGTGCTCCAGGTGTCAATTGGCAAACTTATACTGCAAATGGATCAGGCGGTGGTTGTAATCAGACCTACGTTGTGACTTTCGAAGTGGAGCATGTTGCCCTTACGGTTACTTCTATTCCAGATTTAATTTGTGATGCACTTCCCATTCCTTTGGATGCGACGCAAACGTTTGCTCTTTGCGCCAGTAATGGACTGGAAACAAATGAGCCAAATACAAGTGATGTAAGTTCAAATGGTTCAGGTTGGGTTTATTTCATAGCTCCAGCAAGTGGTAGCGTTCATGTAACAACTGACTTGGGTGGTACTGCCTTGGGAACCTATTTTGAATTGTATCACGCTGCTGATGGAGTAGGGTGTGTAGAAGGAATTCAACCAATTACAGGAGCGGTAATCAAGGATAAATTTGATTACCTCTCACATATTGAATTCTCCGATGGTATAGATCTGTTAAATATTGATCCAGAAGCAGAGATCACCTTGGATGCATGTGATACATTTCCTGGAATCAGTTATCAGAAATTAATTCCTGGTGAGGCATACTACGTTCAGTTAGCGCCTGATGATAATGAAAGTGGATACTGTCAAGTGCGGGTTAATTCTCTTGGTGGTAGTCCTCCAGATTTGGAAGATATCCCTTGTTTGTCTCCAGCATTGCCTTTTGGTACAACGCCAATAAGTTCTGCAGCTGGGTCAGGACCAACTGTAAACCTTGGATTTGGTTGTGCATATGATGGAGGAAATGACTACGCTGAAACTGGAACGCCGCATACATCTTCTAATCCAGATGAATACCATGCATACGATTACGATCATCCAGCAACGAGCAACGGAACAATGAACGAAAGTGTTTGGTTGAATTTCACTGCACCGCTTAGTGGACGCATTGTTTTTGAAACAGACTATCAGAGTTCTATTTATGATGAGCACTCTGCGTTTTTCGGTTACGACAGAAGATTTGCACCAGGAATTCCGACGGATTACAGTTGTGCCGATTTAGAAAACATTGATGCTGCGGAAGGTGGAGTCAATGGTTTATTTGGTGGGGCAACGGAAAGTGCGCTAATCATGCAACAATGTTTGGAGCCTGGATATTCCTATTACGGAATGGTGGATCCTGCAAATGGTCTAACATTACTAAGTACACAAAATATTGATGCATGGGTTTATGACCCAAGCGTGGATGATGCAATTAACAATCCACCGGGGAACGATATTCTTTGTTTAACGATGCTCGATCCATTGTATGAAATCGTTGTTACGCCAGCGGGAATTACACCTCCATTTCAAGCAGTGGCAGGAAATAATGAACGAGGATGTACAGAATTTTTGGCAGGTGAACCACCTGTAGATGCAAACCCATTGAATAGAGCAGACCAGACAGTTTGGCATTTTTTCACAGTACCAGCGTCTGGAGCCATTGAGATGAACTTAAGAGCGTACATTGGAATGGATACTTTGCGCTACGCTGTCTATGAACTTTTAAATGGAACGGATTGCTACGGAGGATTAAATCCAGCTACGTTTACGACGGATGGTACACAAAGTACTCCGTTGATTACGCCTGTTTTACAAGGTTCTGCTGGATTTGATGGAACACAAGAGTCCATTTGTTGTTTGGTGCCTGGAACGGTATACGCACTTCAACTAGATGGTGGTTCGCCAGGAGATGAAGGACAATACATTGTAGAATATATCCGAGAAGTCGACAGTTACGCAGGTGACACGTATGTTGAACTGGCCAATGGAACAATTATCGACTTGAATTCAACTGATACGGCGTTTGTTTGCTTTAATGATACGTTGATTCCTGGAAACCTTATCAACGGAATTGGTTTGGTAACAACGGATATTCCTTCTTGCTTAGATTCTGGATTTGTAATGCACAGTACGTTGCCAATTCCTGATCCTGTTGCTGGTTCAGGGTTTACATATATTGATACGGTTCAAGGTATCGGCGTGTTTGTAAACAACACCAATGGATCTGGTTCAATGAATAATCCTTTGTTCAACACAGTTTATTACATTTCATCTATGGCTGACGAGCCTTCTACATGGGGAGACTTAACATGTAACAGTTCGACAGTTGACAACAGTGTTCAGGTAGTTTACCTTGAGCCTACAGTGCCTGTTTGGAGTTATGACAATACCTTGTGTGAAATAACTTTTACAAGTTCGGGTGGTCTCAATTCATTCTATGGATCTGATTTCTCATATACAATTCAAGATGCGGCGATGAATATCGTTGCTACTGGAACTTTTGCGGCAGGAGTCAATGTTGTCTATCCTGTTACTTCAGCAGAAGTATATACAGTTACAATTGATGACGGGGCTTGTCCTTTCGTCTTTACGGCAGATGCTTCGGCATGTGGGAATCCATGTATTGTTGCACCGATCATTGAGTTTGTAAATGCTTCAATTTGTGATGGACAAAGTATCTTCCTTGAAGGCGCAAATCAAACAACAGCAGGTGTCTATACGGATATATTTGTAGCTGTTAACGGATGTGATAGTACTGTTTACACAACGCTTACAATTGACCCACTTGCACTATTTGAGCAAACGGTTACTATTTGTCAAGGGACGACGTATACTGTTGGAACGAGCACGTACTCAACTCCTGGAGTGTATACAGATGTATTAGTTGCGGCAAATGGCTGCGATAGTATTATTACAACAAACTTATTCCTTTCCAACACCCTTACGACTACTTTAAATGAGTCGATTTGTACAGGGACGTCTTATCTATTTGGAGGAAACAACTTGGATGTGAGTGGAACGTATGTTGACAACCTTGTATCAACAGGTGGATGTGATTCAATCGTTACGCTCTATTTAAATGTTGAGCCATTGATAACAAATTCTATCACGCAGACGATCTGTGAAGGAAATTCTGTTGTCTTTGGTACGCAAACTTTGTCAACATCTGGAACGTACCCAGAAATGTTCACGACAGCAGGTGGCTGTGATTCACTCGTGACGCTGTATCTTTTCGTGAATACGCAATTGGAAAGTTCATATTCGGCTACCATTTGTGAAGGACAGTCGTATACACACGGATCGCAGGTGTTAACTACATCTGGACAATATGCAGAACCATTCGTAACGGCCACAGGTTGTGATTCGCTCGTTACCTTGTATTTAACGGTAACATCTCAACTTACAAATACAATCTACGATTCAATCTGTGAAGGAGAATCATACACACACGGATCGCAAACATTGACAAGCACTGGAAAGTATGATGAACTGTTCGCTACTACTGGAGGCTGTGATTCTTTGGTTACATTAGATTTAACAGTTCTGGACTGCGAAGCGCTTTTAGAAATTAGTAATGTTTGTACACCAAATGATGATGGAAACAACGATACTTGGAGGGTTAGTGATCTGAATCAGATACAAGGATGCACGGTTCAAATTTTCAACAGATGGGGACAACTCATGTATGAGACTGCGGATTACCAAAACGATTGGAATGGAACCAAAGAAGGAGAAGTTCTTCCAGACGGAGTTTATTATTACGTCATAGGCTGCGAAGAAGATAGGCAGTACAGGGGACCTATTAACTTAATGCGATTTAAAAAGTAGGAGCCATGGAAAGAAGAGCAAAATACATATTGGTAGCAATAGCGTTGACATTCATTTCAAGTGCTATGGCTCAGCAGACAAGACAAACAAACATGTATCGCTACAACATGTATGCTGTTAACCCAGCTTATGCTGGATATAGCGGATGTACAGAGATCAATTTTTCTCACCTAAATCAATGGGTGAAGATAGACGGCGCGCCTACAACTAATTTCTTTAGTGCGAATACACGACTTGGAAAATCATTGGGGATTGGAGCGAATGTTCTCATTGATCGATTAGGAATGTTTCAGCAAATATCCGCTGCTGGTTCTGTTTCTTATGGATTTAAGTTTGCAAAAGAACATACCATTCGTGTCGGGTTATCAGGTGGATATTTTCAAATGCGTTTAGATCCTACAGAGGCAATTGCATTCGATGCAGGTGATAACATTATTGATGGCGGAGTGCAATCTTCTAACTCAGTAGAAACAGAAGCTGGAATTCTATATGCGTTCAAAGGGTTGGAGCTCTCGTTTGCTTCCAAGCAGCTGATTGAAACACGGTCAAACTTCAATTACCCAGATTTAGACGGGTATGGACTGAAGCGTCACTTCATTGGCTATGCTGGTTACAGCTTTATTTTGAACAAAAATTTCTCGTTGACCCCGTCTGTTTTATACAAAGGCGTAAACAATGTGAATCAGCTAGATCTCAATGTTGATGTCAATTACAATGACTTCATCTACGGCGGACTTGGTTACAGAACTGGTGTTGGACTTTTGGGAAGAATTGGAATAAACATTCGTAAGATGTTCTTCATTGGCTATGCGTATGAAGTTCCGATGCAAAACATTGCGTCGTACAGTGCTGGATCACATGAGATAGCGATCGGTCTTAAACTTTGCAGAAAGAAGAAGGAAGATGAACATCTTACCGCTGTCGATCCTGTAAAAGCGAGTATTGATACGGTGACCGTTGTTGAAACAATCACAGACACGCTTATTGTTGAGAAAATAGACACGGTTTATATCAAGGAACCTTCGAATGATGAGGTAAGAAAGGCAATGATGCAGGCTGCCGAGCATTTGGAGTTTGAAAATGATAAGGCCATAATTCTAAAAGGTTCACACGGTGATTTGGAGTCTTTAACGAATATATTGCTCATGCGTGAAGAATTGGATATTACGTTGGAAGGTCATACAGATAGCAATGGGACGGAAGAATACAATATGCGCCTTTCGAAGAATAGAGTGGAGGCGGTGAAAGACTTCCTTGTTGCAAATGGAGTGGATGCAAAACGAATTAAGACTTCGCATTTTGGTGAGTCGAAACCAATAGCTGATAACAAAACGGAAGAAGGAAGAGCGAAAAACAGAAGGGTAGATATGGAAGTGTTGAATCGCTAATTGGACTTCGAAAAGAAATAAAAAAGCCTTCTTTCAGTGCGTGAGAGAAGGCTTTTTGCATTAAAAGAGATCTACTATTACCATTTTTTAATAATCATTTCACCAATAATTGTTTCCATGACTATTTGCTCTGAAGCATGATTCGTTTGTAAGAGAAATGCATGAATTGTTGAAAGAATGGTATTGCCTTCTTGAGGGATAAATGCCCAACCCATAATTCGGTTGTCAGCTTGCAGAATGTTATTCGAAATCACAATAGCATGAGAGTAGATTCTCCCTTGTGGACTAATCCGTCTTCCGCGTTCAAAAATCACATTCGAATCGAATTTCGTTGAACTGGACATCAACGGGTTTTTAGAAATCATATCGTCTAGTTCTTCCGATGATGGTGGATTCTTCAATTTAATGTTGAAGCGAACGCCATGCATTAATTGACTTGGGGTGGTGATGTCCGATGAGCTAACTCTAAATGATTTTCCAATTGTTTTGAACAAATCAAGAACATCAATGGAATGGTGCGTGCCCAATTTATCGTCCAAATGTCGCGCAACCACATTGGCAGAAACCAAACGCTGGTGATTTCCCAAGTCTTCTGAACGTCGAACAATGACAAAGTCTGCCCACTTCATGTTTTCCAGATCAATGCCTGCAAAGGTCGTTAGAAGCGAGGCGATCGAATGCGTGTTGCATGAAACAATGTGCGCAAATTTAGTACCCTTTAATACTTCGTTGTTTATTCCTGACATGAACGAAATGCCGAAGTTTTTTTCGCTTCCTTGGGCACTTGCACCTTTGAGGTTTTGCAGTTCTGTGTACCATTTTTTATTCGCTAATCCACCATCATTGTTTGTGCAGTCAAAGATGTAATCAACTTTATCAATGATTTTTTCCAGACTTAAGAATGAATCATTGTCGTTTCTCGTGCAAATTTTAATGCCATTGCTGGATAGATATTCCAAATCCTCCTTGTGCCAAGGCATAGGTGAATTTTTAAGTGCATAGACTTCAGTGATTCCAAGTTCTTTCTTGTAGTTCTGAAGAACTGAAATTAGCGTAGTTCCAATATTACCAATACCATTTACAAGTACGTTCATGTGCTGGATTTATGAAGTAAGTTCTTTGTTTTTGATTTCCCAATAAACGGGATCAGGAGTGATTGCCGTAGAACTTTGAGGTCTAACCGCGTTGATTTATTTCGCACATAGGCAATGTCATTTTCCCAAGTAATATTTTTATCACAGACGTTAATCAATTGCGCCATCCCAGTAATACCTGGTTTCACTGCCCAGCGCTCGTTGTGCTCGGTTGTGTTCCATTCAAGACGTTTGATGTCAGCCTCGGTTAACGGTCTCGGACCAACAAAGGCCATTGTCCCTCCCATTATATTAAGGAGTTGAGGAATTTCGTCGATTCCTGTTTTTCGCAAAACCTTTCCGGTGAAGTTGATTTTACCATTCCGCATCGTTCTGAATTTGTAGATTTTAAACGTCCTTCTATCTAACCCAACACGTTCTTGTATAAAAAAGATGGGCAGTCCGGTAAGAATAATAATTGCAAGCGATGTCATAAGAATGACGGGGATCAATACGATGAGTAGGATGAAAGCGAAAATACGCTGCATAGGTGATGAATGTATTTCTAAAAATAACAACCTTTCTATAAAGTTTGAGGTACTTTATGATTTTTTAGAATTGATCCTAGGTGTAATTAAGGTCTGAATTGAGAAAAACAAGCGGAAGTTAAATCCGACATACAAACACTTACAATTGAATTCCAACGGTAATATGGTGCTCCGTGATAGTGTTTATGGCCGTAAATTGGTAATATTATACGACATAAGTAATAAATTCATAGATAGGAAATATATGTAACAGTTACATATATTAGATTGTTGTGTGGCATAAAAACGAACGAGATATGAAACAGATACTTTACATATTAGTTGGATTAACTATTTTAAGTTGCCAAAATAATTCGGAGCAGATTTCTTCAGTAATAACCTCTCCTAAAACTGGACAAAAAATTATTTTAAGCTCAAAGTTAGATTCGACTGAAATTTCTGAAATGACTTCTGCAAATTTGAGACTCTTGCGTAATGAAATATTTGCACGACATGGATATGTTTTCAAATCACAAGAACTAAATGACTACTTTGTGAAATTTGATTGGTATCAACCGAGTTTAACATCCGAACAAGTCGATGAAAAATTAACAGAAACAGACAGGTTTAATATTTCACTTATCAAATCACTTGAAAGCAATAAAAAGCAAAGTTCGATTAAGTGGGATAATGAATTGCAATCATATTTGGATTTAATTCCAATGATAAAACTACCACTTGATTTTGAATGCGAGAACGGATTCGATATCCCCGAACTTGATTACGAAAACGATTTAGTTAATAAGTATAAACCAGAAGGGGCAACTATAATTGGAAAACTATACCAAGATAAAGATGAAGTTGCATTGGTTTATGGTTATCCTGCTGACATATTCTACCCATTGATTTCAGTAATTGATAAAACAGGACAAGAAATAAGGGAAATCAGATTTTTTAAATTAGGAAATTGCGTTGGAGACGCTGGATATTCAGCAACGACAAAAGGAACAATTACAAAAGATTTGAAAATATTGACAAAGACAGAAATAATAACCTGGGATTCAGAAAATGAAGATTCAGATAAAGAAGTCCAAATATTTGAAGATGAGATAAATATTAAATAATTACGCCACACAACAATGTATATACAAAATAGGCGTGATAGTAGTAAATTCAAGGGTTTTAGCCCGTATCAAAATTGTAACGTTTTGATAAGTTTGAAGCCCGCAATCGCCTACTTTGCATATACTCAACGTTGGTTGCAATAAAATATAATACATGAAAAAAAACATTCTATTCATTACGCTCTTGATTATTCCCACAATTATTTATTGTCAGGCAACATCAAAATCTGATCATTTAGTTAATTATAAACTCGAGATCATTGATACAAGCAACACGGATTACATTAAAGCAATTGAACTCATTAACAAAGGACTTGAAAAATCAGATATGGGTGATTATTTAGGAGCAATTAAAGATTTTGATTCAGCTATCTTTTATCAACCTGAAATGCCAGCAGCATACTCCAATAGGGGGGCTGCATATTATGGAAATGCGACAGGAACCGAAAATCCTTTCCATTATAATCAAGCATATCTTGACTTTTGTAAATCAATCGAACTTGATAGCAGTAATATAGATTATTATTATAATCGTGGATTAGCATGCAAAGATATGAATTGGACAACAGAAGCTATTTCTGATTTTGAATATGTAGTAAAAATGAATCCAGATTTTGCATTTGCATATACCTATTTAGGTATTTGTTATGGACAATCTAACATGATGAAGAAATCGCTAAATGCATTTAATACAGCGATTAAAATTGATTCAACAATAGCAGAGTTTTATTACAATAGATCCGTATTATATAGCAATCAGGGAAATAATTATTTAAAAACCAAAGACCTGAAAAAAGTTATTTCGATAAATCCATTGCATTCCTCAGCAAATCATAACCTTGGATATGCGTACAAAGATGGTCATCAATTTGAAAAAGCAATTCTACACTTTACTGCTGCTTTACAAGGAGACCCTATGAATCATAAGTCCAGATATCAACGAGCTGTCTGCTATGAAGCAACAGGGCAATATAATGAAGCATTAGAGGATTTGAATTATTTAATAGAAATAGAGCCCAATGAGGCATCGTTATACGTTGTACGAATCAGAGTTTATATGGGAATCGGAGATAAGAAAAAAGTCAAATCAGATAGGGAAATATTAAAGAAACTACAGAAATAACTGCAACCAACAATAAATATAGGTCATTTGGTGGATAGCACTAAATTTAAGCATGTTAACTTTTAATAAAATATATAGCGGTTTGATACTTTGGTGCCTTGAAATGCCAAACGCCCCATATTATTAACGTTGTATGCAATTAAAAAAAGATGAATAATAAAATATTACTACTAGCCTTCATCTCTAGTATTTTGTTTTCATGTAACGAGAGCGAAAAAGGAGAAGAACCAAAAGAAATATTCAATCGGATAGTTTTTACTGAAACTCCGGCTGATAATGCATATTCTTCATTAAAACCTTCTATTCAAAAATTCGAAATTAATAGCGATAAACCAACAACAATTATTGCCGCTAAAGGAACAGAAATATTAATCCCACAAGATTGCTTTGTCGACAATGATGGAAAACCTGTAAAAGGAAAAATTCAAATTGAGATTATTGAGGCTTTTTCCTTATCTGATTTTATAACTTCTGGACTTACTACTCTTTCCGATAGCAAACTCCTTCTTTCCAATGGTATGTTATTCATAGATGCAAAGTCTGACGGAAACTCTCTACAACTTAAAGACGAATCGGAACTTACAGTTTCAATGCCAACCATGGCAAGTAACAATGGATTTCAAATGTTTACCGGAGACGGTAAAAATTGGCAGGTAGACAGTTCAATGCTTGAAAACGACTATATAATACCACTTCCTTTAAATCTATTATACCCAAGAAGATATGAGAGGTTATACCATTGTTCTCAAGGCTTAGATGATAAAATTGCATATTATGACACGACAATTATCTCCTATATGGAACCTAAATATGAAAATACCATTATCGCAACACAAGAGTTCCAAGATAGAAGCCATGTATTGATGAACATGATGAGTTTTATGAGTTTATTCACGCAGGAAGACTATTATTTTGATAAAGTTGATTGTTTCGGTCGTGAATTCAACTATGACATACTGAAAATATACTACAACAACCCATCTCAATCCTTGGGTTATCTTGATTCAATCGCAAAGGCTACCTACAAAGATTACTTTCTTAAAAACAAAGATCAAATTGCTTCTTTTTGCGAAAAAGTGAATGAACATAAACGAGAGTATTTCAGCAATTGGACTGACACGAATTATCATTTTGATTTTAGAAAACAGTCTTTAGAAGATTGGTTTATGTATCCATTAAGCTACTTTCCAGAGCCCACTGCGAAAGAGCTTAAAATAATAAATGATTACGGAGTTGATTTAAATGCAGTAAATGCATACGAACAACTTGTTTCGTTGAAAGTGCCATTGGTCAAAATCAATAAAATTCTTGAGTATAACTTCAAAAGACAATCTAAAATAAAACAATTGGAAAGGGAAAAGAAAGCCATAGAAGATAAAGAGACATTATCCAAGATGTATGAAACTACAGTTTTTTCTACGAAAACTTTAGGCTGGATTAATTGCGATATGTTTTATGATGACCCCAATGCTGGTAAAGCAGAAATTATCCTTGCTGATAATTCGGAAAATGATTTAAATTTTATTGATTTTTCACTGGTCATTCCTGATATGAATGTACGTCTAATGAGCTTTCCAAGAAGCAATGAACTATATTCATTTACCAAAGAAAAAGGACCATACACAAAATTACCACTTGGGAAAGAAGCAATTGTTATTGGTGTTTCAATTCAAAATGACTCTGTATTCTTTGCCTCCCAAAACATAAAGATCGAGGACGGACTAAAATTGGATATTAACATGGAGTATATTTCAAAGGCTAGTCTGAAAGATTCACTTGAACTGGTATTAAAGAAACCAATATAAACTGCATACAACAATGGCTAATTAATCATAGCCACCCTGCGGGTTGGCAACCCTTATTAGCCGGAACGTTGTGTAGCATTAAAAAAAAAACTCACACCAAAACCAAAATATGATGAATCAAGAAATTGAAACTCTTATTAAGCGTTTTAACGACAGTTGGACGAAAGGTAAATTTGATAGTCTTACTTATCTCCTTGATAAGGAAATTATATTTGTTGCTCCAGATTTAAAAACTGAAATAAATGGGAAGGATAATTGTATTCAAACAATAAGAGATTATTCTAATAATGCAGAAACAAAATTATTTGATGTGACAAATAGGAAAATTAATATTTGGAATGAAACGGCTATGGTTGCCCTTGATTATTATATTGAATATGAAATGAACAATCAATATTATAAAGAAAAAGGCAAAGAATTTTGGACTCTCTCTAAACAGGAGGGAGAGTGGAAACTTGTTTGGAGAGCAATGGTGAAGAATGAATAAATTAAAAACAATTCCGATAAATATCCGGAATAACGTTTTGGCTCAGTGCAAACTCGAAAGTTTATCACTTTCTAGTGCCCTACTTGCCATTTACTAATCGTTACGCACTAACCTTATTTCACAATAGAAATTTGAAATATACCACTACATTTATAGCGTATAATGAGTAGACTGAATCGCACAGCATTAAGTTGTATTATTCTTATTTCGAGTTTAATTCTTGGATGCAATACGAGCATAGAAGATGACAATGAGAACCAAGAGAATCAAAGTCAAGTAGAAGAGATTCTTCAAGAGGCACTCATTCCACAAGGTGAAGATACCTTGCTATTCTTTACATACGTGGAAAACGATTTTGGTGTTCAATTGCTTTATCCTGAAGGGGAGCCAAAAGGGTGCTTGCTCATTTTACAAGGATGGAATTTCCCACAAACAGATTGGTGTGATAGTACATCTTTATGCAGCAAGGCGCTCAACGAAGGTTATGTGCTTATCTGTCCCGACATGGGCAAAAGCATTTATACCAACAAAACATACGCTCAAACACGATCGGATTGGTTGAAATATCCTACGCGATCATGGCTTGTGAAAACCGTAATTAAAAATTTACAGGATTCTCTTGGCTTGTTCATGCCTGATGGAAACAACTTCGTAGTTGGTTTGTCAACTGGTGGAAGAGGGGCATTATTGATGGCACTTGATTTACCAAATGTTTTTTCAGCGGCAGCTTGTTTGTCAGGAGATTATGATCAGTCGAAATTTCCAAGTGACAATTTGTACAAAGGTTTTTTCGGTTCAATGAGTAAATTTCCAGAGCAATGGGAAGGCAATGAAAATCCGCTTCATCGAATCAAGGAATTAAAATCGGCTGTCTACATTTCGCATGGTGATTTAGATGAAGTTTGTTCCATTGAGCATTCTGAGATTTTGCATACTGCAATTATATCGGAAACGGAGGTGAAAACTGTATTCAATGTAGGGAAGGAGATGGCACATAATTATACGTTCTGGAACTCGGAAGTTGATGCTATTCTCAATTTTTTTACTTCGGTATCTGAGGAAAGTAAATTCTAGTCCGATAGTTTTGAATCGTCTTAACAAAACGCTAATCTTGTGGTATAAACAACCAAAACAAACTACTATGAAAACATTAAAATTCAAACCTTTTTTATTATTTGTTGGAATTTCTTTTGCGCTTATGTCATGCGGCGGAGAAGCTACAGAAGGCGGTGAAGAAGGTGGATCTGAAGAAAGTGTAATGACGACCGAAGAGTTTATCGCGGAAGCGAACGAATTGGGTAAAGAGGCTTTCGACGAGAAATACCCAAGTGATTCTGAAATTACATTAGAAGGTGAAGTAAGAGCGCCAGCCACATGGGATGATAAAGTTGCTGCAAAATTTGGAACTGGATTAAATGATCTTCCATTGACTGCAGATTTTATGTTCGATGCGAATGGTGGTAAAGACGCTACAAAGGATAAAGTTAAAGGAGGAGAAGTAGTTCGCTTTACTGGTAAAGTTGGCGGGAGCTTTTTTGATGGTGACACATTCAAACGTTGCAGTTTTTCAGACTGTATAGCGCAATAGAGAACGAAATTGAATCATTATAAAGCCCTTCTCGGTAATTTACGAAGAAGGGCTTTTTAATTACTTTTACTGAATAGGACTTATTTCTTCGATGCCCGCATTAGGTTTGATGTTCCATTTCGGTATTGATATCCAATTCCAAAGGGAAGGGGTTTCACTGTTTTCTCCTTCTTCTGATAAATCTCTTTCAAATCTTCCTGGTGACGTTCTGCAAAGAGTGAAATCGGCGAACTATAATTTCCGTAAAAGGTTAAATCCCATTTCGATTCGTCAAAATACTGAACGGGAATTCCAGAATCATCTTGAAGTACGTGTTCTGATTCGTCAAGTATTAAGTTTCGAATAATGCTAAACGTTGGTCTGTGCATTAGATAAGACGCAGATTTCAAATATGTCGATTTAATGTTCAGGCCTTTGAAGTAAGCAACCAAATCTGTTCGTGTATTTAAGCCTTTTGCAACAAGACCACCGCGACTAACATAAGGCGAATTTTGCATGTTCACTGCGAAATAGGTCAATGTTCTCACTTTCTCCTGACCATTTTTCTTGAAGTAGTAGCGGTTCCCGATATATGTTGAATCCGCAAGGTTACTCATGTCTGTGGTTAATTCACCATTCGGTAAGATTGCAACCTTTTCTTGAAACATAACAGTGTGATCTGTTCGCGCCATAAAGTGCATAAGCACATGGAACGTACCGTCGAGTTCACTCTTGAAATCATCTGCCATGGCTATGGTTCTAAAGAAACTTAACCCTAAAATAGCATGCATTGATTTCTTTAGTCGGCTGAGATATATGTCATGTGTAGTGTCTTTCTTCATCCGTTCCATGTCTGGGAAAGTACCAATTGGCTCCAACGCTATCATCGCGATGTTGTCATGATGTGGAAAGAACAAATCGGCATGTAGAAAATCTGCACCTGAGAATGGGTAAAACAAGGTTCCGCCATCTGTATTAATGTCCGCCAATTCTTGCGCTGACCACTCCTTTATAGTTGGGAGCTTTGCATTTGTTTTTTTCCATAGAACGTCCAAGCTGCTCTGAAATGATTTCCAGCTCTGATCAGCTTCCATCTCTTTCAAGTAGCTAGTTTCCGCGCCTTCTTTTCCAGCAATGTATTGCGCTAGATCGTTGAATTTAGAATCTTCAGGATAGCTAATTGCCTCAATGTTATTGGATTCTATTTGAATTGAGTCTGCTTCTGTGATTTCGTTTGATACTGGAACTTCATTGTTACACGAAGTAAGCATTACAGCAGCGAATAGGTATAGGGTGATTTTCTTCATCTTTTGGAAGGTTAGCGGTACAAATTACTTGAAATAATTTAACTCTCAAGAATTTAGCTCAAAAAAAGCAAGGCTCTATTTGTTTTATTACTTTAGGACTCGGAAAAATGGCAGGACTCACAAAAAAATATACAAAGTCGGTTGCGGTGAATATGGTCATTGCAAACATGATCGGAACTGGAATATTTATTTCACTTGGATTCCAGGTGTTAGACAATGGAATTCCAGATCCTTTCGCAATTCTTGTAATTTGGCTACTTGGCGGTCTTGTCTCCCTCTGTGGAGCAATGGCATACGGAGAAGTGGCTACAACTGTCAACAAATCTGGAGGAGAATACGCCTTTCTTTCTGAACTGTATCACCCCTTGGTTGGTTTTGTCAGCGGCTGGATTTCTATGATTGCAGGTTTTTCTGCCGCAATAGCTGGTTTGGCTTTGGCGACTGGTGAGTACTTCATACCCTTACTTGGTATAAATCACGACGCGACGGTTAATCTCGGTTTTTTCGACTTTCCGATCAGTAAGATTGTAGCGACAATTGCAATATTGCTTGTTGTGGCTGTGCAATTGAGAGGCGTACGTTTTGGAGGAATATTCCAGAATTACATTACGTATTTAAAGGTGGCTCTGATCGCGGTGTTCTTAGTGATGCCATTTATTTTTGCAGGTAATTATGAACCTTCAGGCGTGAGTTTCATGCCGTCAGATAAGAGTTTTGATACAATCTTTGGACTCCCATTCGCTGGAGCACTTGTTTGGGTGATGTTCTCCTACAGTGGTTGGAATGCAAGTTCTTACATTGTCGGGAACCTAGAAAATCCTCGAAAAAACCTTCCATTTTCATTGGTTGTCGGAACGCTTATCGTGACAGTGATATATTTACTCATGAACTTTGTATTCATGTACGTAGCGACATTTGAGGAATTGGCTCCCAAGGATTTTGCGAGAATTGATATTGGAAATGTCGTGGCGACGAAGATCCTAGGTAGCAAAGTTGGATTGATCTTTAGTGGTGTGTTCTCCTTGGCGCTGATATCAGGACTGAGTGCTATGTTTATTGCTGGGCCTAAGGTTGTTCAGCAAATTGGAAAGGACTACAGCTCATTCAGACTCCTAGGGAAAGAAACGGAAAGCGGAGCACCAAAATATGCAGTATTGCTGATGTGTGTAGTATCGCTGATCCTTATCTATACCAGTTCATTCAAACAAATTGTAGAGTACATCGGAATAACGCTGACACTTTTCTCAATTTTGACAGTCTTTGGGGTATTTATTCTACGCTGGAGAAAAGCTTCTACAGAGAATACTGTGAAAACATGGGGCTATCCGATCACACCGATTATTTTCATTCTTCTAATGATTTGGATGATTATCTTCTTTGTATATGACAATCCAATGATTTTGGTGTGGTCTTTGGTTACTATGGTTCCAGCCGTAGTAATCTATTATTTTTCTAAAAATGATAAGAAGTAAGTTTGTGATTTTCTTTGTGTTCTTTGTTTTTTCAGCATTAGGGCAAAAGACTATTCAAACAGAAAATGACCTTCTAACATTCCTGTCTGGCAAAAATGAACTCATAGATCACGTATTGAACAATCGCGAGAAGTATCATCTTCAATTGGTTTATACAGGTGTTCATGGCGAAGGTGATTCAATGAACTTTTCAACAATTGATCTGACAACAGGACAATATTTTTATCCTGCTAGTGTGGTGAAGCTTCCAGCGGCTCTCTTGACGCTCGAAAAACTCAATAAACTCGATTTATCACGAAAAGACATTCTTAAGATCAATGAAGACTTGCATTGCGGCAATCAGAAATTTGCAGATCTATCTCGACAACGCGATATTTCCTTTGAAGAGATGATCGACGAGCTAATTGTGGTTAGTAACAATGATTATTACAACAGTCTTTATCATTTCCTTACTCCTGGAGAAATAAACAACTCTTTAGCCGAGAAAGGGCTTTCGGATACACATATTTATAAATCGTTCACTGGTTGTGGTATCGACGAGCAGCTCAAATGCAATTCAATTGAAGTGCGCAGAGGGAAGGATGTAGTCTATCAGCAGGAGTTGTGCGTTCTGGATATGGGACAAATGATTAAGCACTACGATTATACGGATGATAAACTATTGGGCTCAAAGCATGAATATGAGCGGGAAATTGTGAACGGTCCATTTGACTTTAATTACAACCTCGAAATGCCGCTGGATGAAATTCATCAGATGATGTTGCGATTGATTTACCCCGATAATTTTCCTGAACACGAACGCTGGAACCTGAGAGAAGAAGATAGGCTCTATTTGATTGACGTCCTGCAGAAATATCCACGCGAATTGGGTAAGAAAGAATATTTGAATCGTGAAAAATATCCCGATAATATTTACAAATATATTTTGATCGGGGAGGGCAATCCAAATGGAGTAAGAACTGTTTCTAAAATTGGACTTTCGTATGGTTTTAGTACAGAGACGGCATATATTCAGAATGAATCTACTACAGATTTTTTCTTGTCAATATCACTCTATACAAATGCGAATGACATCGTGAATGATGGTGATTATGAGTACAATGAATTGGCTCGACCATTCATGGCTAGAGTCGCCAAATTGCTTTCAACACTAGAGTAGATTTGTTTTCATGTGTAACCTATCTGAAGAGGTGTGTTATGTATGCATAGAAAACTCATAAATCTCTCCAGTATGAAAAAGTCAGCATTGATCCTCATTTTACTCCTTCCTTTCATCACAGAAGCAAAGGATTTCTTTTTTAACCGTTTGGAAAAACTTCACGAAACAGATCAGAAAAAATGCCTTGAAGTAGCTAAGCGCTATATGAAAATTTTTCCTGATCGATCCTCGCCACATTATTTTGCAAGTATCATTTATCAAGAGCGTTCAACTAAGTCAAGAACAATACAGGGACAATACCGAAATGTTAAGAAGGCCATAGGTTACGCGATGACATTTGAGGAAAGAGATGAAGAAGGAATCCGAGAAGAATTGGATTGGGACCTTTACAAATCTGAACTGACAAAGCAAGGATTTGATATTGCGGGTAAGCTGAGAAGAATTGACGAACCACGTTACAGTGAAGATTTAATGGCAAGTCTTGAGAAGTTTGACGACAACGTTGAAATTGTTCTAGTGGAAACCGAGTCAGAAAGTCCTTTAAGTTCCGCACCAAACACCATGGAGATTGTCGAGATTACGGATGTCTCAGATGTTTCGGAAGTCGCAGAGCGCGTAGTTTTTGATGCGAATTCGTCTACGGAGTTCTTTGGCTTACCAACTGGAAGGGAGTTCGTAATGTCTGCTAATCCTAATGGCGAACAGGCGTTGTTGGCATTGATAAATGCTGAGCGTGAAAAATTGGGAATGGTTCCATTGGAATGGGATGAAGATCTAGCTCGCGCAAGTAGGTATCATTCTAGGGATTTGGCGACACAAAACTATTTTAACCATGATAGCCATGATCGAAGAAATGGTGATTTGGTGAAAGTTGGTGGAACCTTTGATCGCATTCGAAAATTCTACAGCAAAACATTCGTGAACTCAGAGAATATTGCGGCCGGTAATGAATCTCCACAGGACACGTATGAACAGTGGTACAATAGTCCAGGGCATTACGACAATATGTTTAATCCTAACAGTAAGAAGGTAGGTTTGGGCGTTTTCCATGATGAGGATTCCCCCTTCGGATATTACTGGACCTTTTGCACTGCACTCTAAACGATAATTATTCAATAAGCGCTTTGATCAAAAGGATCGGCGCTTATTGTTAGTGCGCAATGCTAATTTTTCGCTCAACGATACCACCATTCGATCGGTCTATCATTCTCAGCGTGTACATTCCTGAAGGAATTTCTTGTGTGTTCAACACGATTTGTTTCGCTCCTTGATCTGATGTTTGTTCCAGTAATTTTCTGCCTACAAGGTCGTAAATAACAATCTCAATCACTTCGTTTGAGTTTTGTCCCCAGTCCACAGTGATCTCACTACTTGCAGGAACTGGGTATACCGAAATGTTTTGTTCAGGGAGTTCAGACAATCCACTAACATTGCAAAGATCATTCATGTCTACCACCACAAAAATTTCGGAACTCATAAACCCATCTCCCACGTTTGTCCATACTTGATAACTGCCTGTACTACTGATTGTAATGGACGGAGTCGTTTCACCAGTACTCCAATAGTATGAACTGTAATTCTCAAGTGTAGACAATGTCGAAGTGCCGTCATTACAAGTAATAACTGGACGATTGATTTGCCAGGGAATTTCAGATTTCAGTGCTCTGTAGGATGCAAATCCATCTTGTAAATCAACACTGAGAACTTCATTCCATAAATCATCAAATTCTTGAATTGATTTCCCTTGACTATAGTCATAACCTCCGCCCCAAGATATGATGAAGTTATCTAAATCTAATGTGCGGGCACTTCCCATAAAGCCACTTGGAAAATTAAGAGGGTGCTGAAAATTGAGCGCTGGAGTAACCGTCATATTAATGTTGTCTAAGTCATAGACAAGCATTCGACTCACATAGTCAGGAATTGTATTTGTCGCATTATCAAACAAGACAAGTGTACCATCTGAGAAGTATTGCGCATCATGCTGACTGGTAAATTGTAGTGTGTCAATCAAAAAAGTGAATTCGTTGTTCTTGCCACCGAGTCTCCACATAATATCACCTGTTTGATGATTAATCCGAGTGATTTCATTCAAAGAACGTGAAGAAATTATGTAGTTTCCTTCGAAATCAACGAAGAGGGAATTAACATGTGCATGATCCATTGCCAACGGATCAGTGAAATAGTAATCGTAAATGTCTGGGAGAGCAAAATGGTCGAGCGACTTCCATTCACCCACTAAATTTTTGTTCTCATCAAATTCCTGAATAATATGTCCAGTTACAACGCAGTTAGCGTCACCAGCTTGTCCACTTTCTGTAAGCAAAGCGCTGGCATCCATTACGCGCTCTTCCATTGCCAATAGATGATAATGTCCATCAGGACTGATTACAAAGTCATGTCCATCTAGTTGGTAGGGAGCGGTGCAGTTAAGTGTGTCGGTGACAAAGAATGTACTATCCATTATGTAAATGTTGCCAACGGGACCGAAAAGCCTGTCGGTAAAAGACATTCTTCCGTCTGAATGCATTTGGAAGTTACCTACCGCTTTTCTTGGATAAGGTGCAGAACTTGCATTTGTTATCGGCATATAGAAAAGGAGCTCAGCTTGACATCAAGAAGCATCAATGTTGATGGCCAGTCAGAAGTTGGATTCAATATATCTATTGCAGTCATAAAAAGATGACCTCCTTGTGGACTTCCATTTATGTTTGCAGTGAAGGGAGGAACGATTGACGGCATAGAAACTTGGGCAAAACCATAGTTGATATTAAAAATTAAAGAGACCAGTAATGCGTAGAATATTCTTTTCATCTTCGAAATGTTGATGCGTAAAATTAGGGTAATCTAGGTTATAAATATAATTTAAGTGATCAATTATTTTATCCTTTTAGGAAACGAACAAACTGTTGATAAGTGCCGATCCTTTCGCTTTTTTTAATGGGAATAAATCCAGTAAAATTCTTACTTTAGGGGCGTTAAAAAAAACCAAAACACTGCTATGAATTTCAATTTCAGAAAGACAGTTTTATTTTGCATTTGCTCCCTAGGATGGAGTTTTGCGGGGCTGTCACAAGCAGATTCCGTTGTACAAGCCGATATTATCGAAAGTGATTCAACACTGGCTGACAAATTGTACAATAGTGGGATCGACAAGTTTTCAAGTAAAATGTATGAGGCGGCTCTTGCAGATTTTGACAAGGCGATAGAATTGAAGCCTAACTTTGAGAAGGCAATCTACAACAGAGGAATTACCAAGCACGAATTAAAGGATTACGAGGGTGCAATTGCTGATTTCGATGCATCTATCGGTCTTAATAAGAATCCAGAAAGTTATTTCAGTCGTGGTCAGTCTAAATATGCACTCGGAAAGAAAGAAGAGGCACTTCAAGATTATACGGAGTGTGTGAAGGCAAATACAAATCACGCCAAAGCATATTACTATCGTGGAGGAATCAAGTTTGAGAATGGCGATTATCAAGCAGCCATTGATGATTATACAGAGGCCGTTAGGGTGAAGAAGGACTATTCATATGCATACAATGATCGGGGAAGTGCAAAACGACAGTTGGAAGATTATCAAGGAGCTATTTATGATTATCAGAAAGCTTTGAATGTTGATAATGACTTGCCTTTTGTTCACAACAACCTTGGAAGCGCAATGCGGAAGAAGGGAGATTTGAAAGGTGCTATTCAGGAGTACACAAAAGCAATAGGTCTTGATAATTCATATTACATCGCATTCAATAACCGTGGAAGCGCACGTTACGATGACAAAGATTACAAGGGGGCATTAACTGATTTTGATAAAGCATTGGCTTTAAAAAAGGATTATGCATATGCCTTGAATAACCGTGCAAGTGCAAAGTTTAAGTTAGAGGATTACAAAGGATGCGTTGATGATTGCACGAAAGCAATAGCAATTGATGCAAACTATGGATATGCATATTTGAACAGAGGAAATGCGAAAGAATTATTGAGAGATGAGAAGGGTGCATGTGAAGATTGGTCAAAAGCAGTCGAGTTGGGTGCTGAAGGTGCAAGAACGCATTTAAGTGGTTGTAATTAAACTGTAAACAGAAAGAATTATGTTAGCAAGAATAATCATCATATTAATTATCGCACTTGGACATACAGCATTCGGACAGAATGTTGAATTTGACAAGGATAATTTTGCAAGTGACAAAGACGGACTAAAGGAGGCGAAAGCCAATTTAAAGGAAGGGGATAAGCTTTTTGAAGAGGGAACAATGTACTACAAGGAAGCGATTGTGTTTTATGAAAAAGCACAGGAATTCAATCCAAATAACGCGTCATTAAATTATAAGTTGGGACTGTGTTATATGTCTTCTATCTATAAATATAAAGCATTGCCATTCTTAGAAAAAGCAGAGAAGTTAAATAGTCAGGTTGCTGGAGATTTGCAATACTATTTAGGATTAGCGTATCACCTTGATATGAAATGGGACAAAGCAATTACGGCATTTAGCAAGTACAGACAAATGGTACAAACTGACCCAAATGCTTCGAAGGATCCATATTTCAACCTTCAAGGAAAGATGGATGATATAAAAATGCGAATTGATCAGTGTTACAATGGAAAGAAGATTGTGGAAGCACCTGTTCGCGTGTTTATTGACAACTTGGGAGACAATATCAATACGAAATACAATGAATATGGAGCTGTGATTTCGGCTGACGAGTCTGTGCTAGTTTACACTTCACGTAGACCTGGTTCTACAGGAGGAAAAATTGATCCAGGATTGAATGAGCAATTCGAGGACATCTACATCGCGTATAAAGATGAAAATGGCGAATGGCTTCCTTCGAAAAATGTTGGAAAACCAGTAAATACGGATAATCACGATGCGAATTCAGGATTGTCTGCCGATGGTCAACGTTTTGTAATCTACCTTGGAAAAAGTAATGGAGGTGACCTTTTTGAATCTGTTTTGCAAGGAGAAATTTGGTCTAAGCCAGAATCTATGGGCAAGAAGATAAATACTGATTTCCATGAATCTTCTGCATGCTATTCACCTGACGGACGATCTGTGTATATTGTTTCTGATAAACCAGATGATAATTTCGGAGGACACGATATTTATTTCTCGACAATGGATGAGAAAGGGAAGTGGGGTGAACCAAAGAACCTTGGACAAACCATTAATACGAAGTACGATGAGGAGGCTGTTTATATGCATCCTAATGGAAAGACTTTGTATTTCAGTTCGCAAGGTCACAGCTCCATGGGAGGATTTGACATCTTTAAATCCGTGTTAAACACAGAAACAGGGTTATGGAGTGAGCCAGAGAACATTGGTTATCCCGTAAACACAACTGACGATGATGTCTTCTTTGTGATTTCAGCAAGCGGTAAGCATGGTTACTATACTTCAATGAGAAAGGACTCGCGAGGTCTGAGAGATTTGTACATGATCACATTTTTGGGACCTGAGAAGCCGATGGTCTTGAACAACGAGGACAATCTTTTGGCGAGTGTTGCTGCTCCTGTGAAGGAGACGATTATTGCACCAGTTGTACAAGTTAAAGAAGCGCAGCTTACTATTTTGAAAGGAGTTATCACCGATGCATTGACGCAAGAAGTATTAGAGGCTGAAATTGAGATCGTTGACAATGAAACGAGTAAAGTAATTGCAACGTTTAAATCGAATAGTGCGACAGGGAAGTACCTTGTATCATTACCTGCTGGTAAGAACTACGGAATTGCCGTTAAGAAGGAAGGATACCTTTTCCACTCAGAAAATTTCGACATTCCTAAAGCGGCTGCCTTTCAAACGGTTGAGAAAGATGTTGAGTTGAAAAACCTTGCTGTGGGAAGTAAGATCGTTCTTCGTAATATCTTCTTCGATTTGGATAAAGCAACGTTGCGTAAAGAGTCTACGGCTGAGTTGAACAGATTGATCAAATTAATGAATGATGTACCGACATTGAAAATTGAGCTTGGAGGTCACACTGATTCCCAAGGTTCAGATTCGTACAACCAACAACTTTCTGAGAAAAGAGCGAAGGCAGTTGTCGATTATTTGACGAAAGAGGGGATAGCGGCAGGAAGATTGAAGTCTGCTGGTTATGGAGAAACGCAGTTGGTTAATGGATGCTCTAACGGAGTTAAATGCTCAGATGAACAACATCAGGAGAACAGACGTACAGAGTTTAAAGTATTAGAACTCTAGACGATATAGAGAACGCGAAAGGCTGCTTCATTTGAGGCAGCCTTTTTTATGGGCAAACATTGCTGTCTCCCCAATTTGTCTATTGGTAACTACTGATCAACATCGAACTATTGGGCACAAAAAAAGGAGATTGTTCTCACAACCTCCTTTGTATATTTTCTGTTTATTTCTAGTATCCTGTAGCTACACTGTGACTTCCTGATACTGTTAAACCTTCAGCGTTAACTGTTAGTAAAGGGAGGTGAAGTTCATTTTCAATCATTGCCTGAATGAATGAATTTGGATTAGTGATAATTCCATCCTTGTAGTATCCAGCAGCCATTAAGTCAGCATCAACTTCAGCAGCATAGCCCATTATCGCTTTCTCAAAACCACCTTTGCGATCAACAGTTGCGATAACATAATCAACTTCTCTTGAATCCAAATGCTTTTTCACAACGATTTCGTTAGTTCTTGCGTGGTTTTCATGAAGATCATCATTGTCGTGGTATCCAACCAAATGAATAGTCGCGTTAAAGTTCTTAGCAATCTTACCAGCAAACGTAGCAATTTGAATACTCTTCTTATCGTATGAGAATGGCATTACAATCGTTTTGATCTTATCTACAGTCTTCTTCCCTTGAGTGATAAGGAAAGGAGTTTCTGCATTAGCGATCATCTTAACGGCGTTACTTCCAAATATTTTCTGGAATCCTTTTGCGCCATGTGTTCCCATGACAATAAGAGAAGAATCCAATATAACACCTGCTTTACCAATATCCTCAAACAAAGAACCCTCAATTGCCTTTGCTTTAACTAATTTCTGCTCGTCTTCCGAGAGATTTTTTAAAACATCCTTGTACTTCAATTTCGCTTCTAGCACATCCGATTGATTTTTAGCAATGTGCAATAGGACGACAGTTCCGCTATTAGCTGCAGCTAAGTCAAGCCCAAGGCGTAATGCGCTTTGAGAAACTTCGGTAAAATCAAAAGGAATGAGATAAAGAGGATTCTGGTTCATAGTTCTAACATTTTGGTTTTAGCAATAAAAGTAACAATTTTCATTGACCTAATTTACCTCTTCGAACAGGAGGTTTACATTTGGATCAATTTCGAAAGATTTTATACCTTTCAAATCCTTTATTTTAAAGAGTTCGAGGCGATTGGCTACCTCAAAAGCTTTCACGATTTTTTTTCCATCTTTGGTTGTGAATTCAATTTCAATAGGGAAAGAAAAGAGCTGATCCGTTTGTGTTTGTTCAATTCTCAGTACTTCTTTTTCCAATGTTATTCTTAATAATGGATGTCCGCTTTCGCGTAACCATTGATCAAAAAACAACTGCAAGCTCATTTTGCTCGTCGACTCCATTACGCGAATGAAATCATTACTGGACGCATTCCCATATTTATAGGTATCGTAGTAATTTCGAATCCCATTCCAAAAATTTTCATCGCCTATTTTGTTACGTAACATATGAAGTGCCCAACATCCTTTTTGATAAGAATTAGGATTGAGCAGATACATGAGATCCGTTGATACAGTATCTATAATTGGTGTTAAATACGATTTACTGAATTTGATTACGCGATCTCTATCCTTCACCAATTGTTCATTCATACGATCTCTCCCGTATTTATTTTCAAGGTGGAGACTCGTAAAGTATGTCGCAAAGCCTTCGCTCAGCCAAATGTGCGGCCAATCAGATTCTGTTGCAGAATTCCCAAACCACTGGTGAGCAATTTCATGGGCCAAAAGATTTTCCATTGTGCCTTCACCATCTACAGCGTCCTCATCATAAAAAATGCATCCAGCGTTTTCCATTCCGCCAAAACGTGTTGTAGACTGGACATGATCAAGTTTTTCATAAGGGTAAGGGCCAATGTTCTCAATAAAAAATTTAAGTGGATCTACGGCTACTGACATATCAGAAAAGCCTGACGACTCATCTTCTGGGTAAACCCATGCTGTGTGAGGGAAGGAGTTCTTATCAGTTGGAGTTTTCAAAGTTTTGTGTGAAAATTCAGCCAAACCAATGACCATTACTTTAGTCGGCAATGGGATGTCTGAATGGTATTGAAAATACTTTTGCTTCTTTCCTGTTGCGGGATTCGGTGCTTCATTTGACACGATAAAACGTCCATTGGCAACACAATTGTAGTGCGCAGGGGCAATGACCATAAAGCCAATAGTTGCTTTGTCTGATGGGTGATCATTACACGGAAACCAATTGTGCGCTCGATTAGGCCAGTTGTCTCCAAAAAAGGTACGGTTTCCATGTTTGTTTTTACCGATGATGAGACCGTCAATTGGGACACCTTTATAATCGATTACATAAGTGCGGGAAGTTCCTTTCTTTCCTTTTTCTTCTTCAATGAAAAGCTTGTCTCCTTCGTGCCGATAGATGGGGGTTAATTTTTTGTCACGAATGCGAACATCGCTAACTTTCATCCCTTTTCCGTCATTTTTTATGCCGACTAAATCCAGAGAGAAGCGTTTGCAGTCTTCTGTAAACTCAAGTGTTATGAAACTCGTACCATAAATGGTATCATTTTCATCGTTAACGGTTATTGAATGTGAGTAATTGATGACGTCTATTTGTCCATTAACGTTTGTACATAATATCCCAATTACTACGATAAGTAAATGCCTCATTTAGTTTAGTTCACTGTTATTAAATATTCTCCTTTCGGGATGAGTTGTCCAAAAGAAATAGAATTCATTTCGTTCTCTTCCAATAATTGCTCCACTTCCTTTTGACTATCAGGAGAAACGGCAATAAGTAATCCTCCACTGGTTTGAGGATCACAAAGCAAATTTTTTTGAGCTTCATCTGAAAGTGAAATTCCATGACCATAACTGTCCCAGTTACGTGTTGTTCCTCCAGGAATACTTCGCTGTTCGAGG
>CAJQJL010000064.1 GCA_905478665.1 uncultured Flavobacteriales bacterium | reverse complement strand
ATTCGATGTCTACAAACACCTTATTGATATAACCGAACGCGAAACTTTGCGTTTGAAAAATTGCGATGTTCACGTTTACTTCTCCGATGCTGTTATCAATGCCAAATGGCCGAACAATGACAAGTTCGTTCAGGAAGGGGAAAATCTTGGAGAGCGAATGAAGCATGCCTTTAAGCAAAGTTTTGAACGTGGCTACAGACATGTCATTGGTGTAGGCTCTGATCTACCCGATCTTACTGCTGAAATCATGATAGAAGCATTGGATAAGCTAAAAACGAACGACACGGTCTTCGGTCCTTCAGAAGATGGTGGTTATTACATCATCGGCATGAATAAGTTGATTCCGCAGCTATTTGAAAACAAATCGTGGAGCACAGATGTCTTGTTAGATCAAACTACTGAAGAATTGAATGTTTTGAATTTCTCAACAGCTTTACTTAAACCTCTGAATGATGTAGATACTTTAGAGGATTTACAGAACTCATCTATCAGAGCCAAATTCAGGCATTTATGAAAGATAATGTTCATTATTATACTTTTTGAGACTAGTAATACGCTGAATTCGAAAGGTAATTTTCAACATAGTCCTTCACTCCTTCCTCCAATGTGTGGAACGGTTTATCGTAACCAGAGTCAATCAATTTACGCATATCTGCCTCGGTATAGTATTGGTACTTATCACGAATATCTTCCGGCGTATCAATAAAGGAAATGTTTTCCTCCTTCCCCATTGCATCAAAGGTATTTTTCGTTAAATCGAGGAAGGTTCTTGCTTTTCCAGAACCCAAGTTGTAAATGCCCGATTCAGGAGACGAATTCATTAAGTAAAGACATACTTCAACCACATCCTTTACGTACACAAAATCGCGCAATTGCCCCCCATCTGTGTAATCAGGATTGTGCGAACGGAAGAGCTTCATGCCACCCGTTTTTCCAATTTGATTGAACGCATGAAAAATCACAGAAGCCATTCGACCCTTGTGAAATTCATTTGGACCGTAGACATTGAAGAACTTCAAACCAGCCCAAAATGGTGGGAATTCATTTTGCTTCAATACCCAACTATCAAAGTCATTTTTTGAGTCTCCGTAAGGATTCAGCGGCTTTAAACTTGGAATGATTGAATGATCGTCTTTATACCCAAACTCACCGAGTCCGTATGTGGCAGCTGAACTTGCGTATACCAACGGAATTTGAAATTGAACGCACAAGCGCCAAATGTCCTTTGAGTAATTTAAGTTCAACTCATCGAAAATTGCGGTATCGAATTCAGTTGTATCTGTACGTGCACCGATATGGTAGATAAACTCAACCTCTGCTCCAAAATTCTCCATCCACTTGATGAAATCTTTTCTTCCAACTTTCGCTGAAATAGTTTTCCCATAAAGGTTTCCGTCCTTTTCAGTTTTCGAGAAATCATCGACTACGACGATATTCTCATGACCAGCCTTATTTAAGCGGCTAACGAGACAGCTACCTATAAATCCAGCTGCACCAGTTACTACAATCATGAAATGTATTTTTTAGAATAAACCGTTTATTTCGGCGTCTATTGCATTGATGATCTTACCGAGATCTTCCTGACTTTCTGGGAAGTTGTTGTTGTCAACATCAATCACCAATAACTTTCCTTTATCGTACGTTGAAATCCAAGCCTCATAACGCTCATTCAAACGCTTGAGGTAGTCCAATCGTATACTCTCTTCGTAATCACGTCCTCTCTGTTGAATTTGATTTACCAAAGTAGGAACGCTAGCTCTTAAATAGATCAGAAGATCTGGAGAAGAAACGAATGAATCCATTAAGTTAAACAGCGAAAAATAGTTCTCAAAATCACGAGTTGTCATCAATCCCATGGAGTGAAGGTTCGGCGCAAAAATAAATGCATCCTCATAAATTGTTCGATCTTGAATAACCGTTTTCTCGGTCTTTTGAATTTCTTGAATTTGCGTGAATCGACTATTCAAATAATAAATCTGCAAATTGAACGACCAACGCTGCATATCTTCGTAGAAATCATTCAAATAAGGGTTTTGCTCAACATCCTCGAAGTGCGTTTCCCAACCAAAGTGTTTTGCCAACATTGTCGTCAATGTTGTTTTCCCTGATCCAATATTTCCAGCTACAGCAATGTGCATAATCCGTCGTTTTTTAGGACTGCCTAAATTACAAACTTTGGAAGAAGAATCAAGGATTATTCGGAGAATTGCAATTCAAATTTATGAACATGAGCATCCGTTCTAAAAAAGAAACATCTATTGCGGTAAACAAATTCATAAACTCCCTTAAGTGGGAGCTTTACTGAAAAGGATTCACCCGTTTGCAAGGAGCGAATATGGAGTGAATTATCCTCCAATGTGAATAACGTCTGTTCATTTGCATCCAATTGTTGAATACTTTTCTTTGGAATAAATTCAATTAATGAACCATAAAGGTCAAAAACGTAGGCTCCCTTCTCTTGATCCAACAAAAACAAACGACTATTCTTTTCTACAATTTGAGAGATCTTTTCAATGTCGAGCACCCCTCGTAAATTCAATATTTCTTGTGGCTGACTTTGATTGTCTAAGGCAAGTAAAACAAGCTTTGAATTGAGATTATCCAACACCCAAATTTTATTGGGTTGATTTGATGCTGAAACGAGCACAGCATTTACAATTCCTTTATCTGATAATTCAATGCAATCACTCATTGAGCTGAGCGTGTTATCGAAGTAGCACAACGTTTGTTGCTCTTCAGAAAAATGAACCAATTTCATTGTATTCACAGGTACGATCTGGGTCATTCGTCCCAAAGACTTTATACTCTGAGAAAACTTCAAGACTCCCACTGAGTCGTATTTGTTAATCAGGCTATTTTGCGATACGTAGAAATTTTCCAATCCGTCGATGGACCACACCTCACCTTCTCCAATCTTGTAGCTCATTTTTTTATTCCATTCATAGCTAATGGAATCGCTCTGTGCTTGCAGTAAAATATGCAAACAACAAAAACATGCTATGGCGAAGATTTTATTCATGACGGAACTCCTATGTCGGCAATTTGCAAAATTTGTTCCAGAACATCGCGCTTATTCGATAAACGTGGAATTTTGTTCTGCCCTCCTAATTTGTCATTTTCGCGCAACCAGATATCAAAGCTACCAGATTTGACAACAGTCACCAAAGGCTTGTCGAGAATGAGATCATGGTAACGCTTTGCATCATAATCGCCATTGACCTCACGTAGTTTTTCATCCAGCACATGTACGAAACGATTCAGATCGTCTGGATATTGCACAAACTCAAACACCCATTGATGTCCACCTGAGTGTTCATCTTTCATAAACACAGGTCCGGCAGTGAACTCACGGATTTGAGCAGATGTTCGCTTGCACGCTTCAGCAACAGCCAATTCTGCATTTTCCACAATTAGCTCTTCTCCAAAAGTATTGATGAAGCTTTTGGTTCTTCCAGTTATCTTAAAGCGATAGGGAAATTTGGACGTGAACCGAACGGTATCTCCAAGAATATATCTCCACAAGCCGCCAGTCGTTGAAATGACGATTGCATAATTCACATCCGTTTCTACCTCATCAATAGAAATGACTTCTTGTGAGTTGACGCCATCAAACGAAGCCATTGGAATGAACTCGAAGAAAATGCCATAATCCAGCATCAACAACATTTCATCTGAATTGACCTGATCTTGAATTCCAAAAAAACCTTCCGAGGCGTTGTAAGTTTCTACATAGTTCATTTTTGGATCGGGAATGAGTCGTTTAAATTCTTCCCGATAAGGCTCAAAATTCACCCCACCATGCATGAACAATTCCAGATTCGGCCAAACTTCTTTAAGGTTAGATTTTCCTGAGACTTCAAGTACCTTGTTTGCCAAAACCATTGTCCAACTGGGAACTCCAGCAATGATATAAACATCCTCCTCCATCGTTGATTTTGCCATTCGCTCAATCTTCGATTGCCATTCGCTCATCAAGGCAATTTCCTTTGAAGGTGTTCGACGAATTTCTGCCCACCACGGCAAGTTTTTTACAATTATCGCTGATAAGTCTCCAAAATAGGAGTCCGCTGAAAGGTGATTGATTTGAGCGCTTCCACCGATTATAAGATGTTTACCGTTGTACAACTTTCTATTGGGGTGATTGTTGTAATACATCGCCAACAAATCCTTACCACCTTTGTAATGACAACCTTCCAGTGATTCTTTTGTTACGGGGATTAGTTTATTTCGCGATGTCGTTCCCGACGACTTTGCAAACCATTTTGTTTCCGTGGGCCAAAGCAATCCTTTTTCTCCAGCCATTGAACGCTCAATCAGCGGTTCAAAATCATCATAAACGCGAAGTGGCAATTTCTTGAAGTCAGCATACGACTTCACTTTATCCAAACCTACTTTTATTCCGTATTCAGTTTTGGCTCCTTTCTGGATAAGATACTCGAACAATTCTCGCTGAACATCATGTGGATATTTACGAAACAAATCAATTTGATGGATTCGCTTCTTCATCATCCACGCGAAGATAGAATTGAACGGCATGTGTAGTTAGCTGAGTTTGGAGTAAAAAAAATCCCATCGGTCAATCAGACAGACAGGATAATAAATTTTATTGAAACTGTATTTTAACCGAAAGCTACTACAGCTGCCAAAATACTCAACAAAACAATTGTTACGATTGTTCCTAGTGCTACTGTCGACTTTTCAAAATAATTATCCGCCATGATTCGTTGTTTTTATCAAAGTTATAAAAAAAATCTCCTACAGCATTATTGAGTCAGGAGAATCTTAAAATCCATCGTTTTTCAACCTGTGAAATGCTAATCAGTTTCAGGTATAATTACTTTAAAATATTTCAGGTATAAATACCTGATTTATCATATTCAAAGGTGAAAAATCAATCCTGTGTACTTTTTAATTTTACCTTGTCGCTTCTGTAAAGAACATTGCCTGAAGATTGATAGCTAACTATACCCTATTATCCAACGGTAATGAAATTAGAACCTTTTAACCACAAAAATTTCACTGTATTATGAATTTTAGAAAACGCACACGACTATTAACTTGGGTCTGTATTTTGGCACTTTTTCCAATCATGCAATCTTGCTCTGGATCAGCAGAACCTGATGATGCTGATGACGGATACACTAGCGGAGGAAGCAATGAAGGTCCAAATTGGAATGAACCAATTACCGAACCAGATTACGCCAATTTCCCTGAGGGTTATTCCGTCGATAATAGGGATAGCGCAACGAACCAAGCTTTCCACCAAATATCATGGCAGTACTTCCTTTGGCTAACTGAAAATGTTGGAACCGAAGCTGCTCCAGAATTGCGTTTTGAAACACTATTTAACGATGCTTCCATTCACCCAGACGCTGAAGCCCCTAAGAGTCACATTCTCGGCGGAATTGTTCAAGCTGGATCAAATTCTATATTAATTGATGATAACGGTCGCGCTGTCTATACGACAATGATGATCAACGACATCTATCGAGATTTTGTTCAAAAGAACAACCTTTACACTGCTGAAGGTATGGAAACTGTGGATCCAAATTTGGATTTCCCTAAAGGTTCAATGTCATTAAAAGCCGCATGGAAAATTGTTGGTGAAGATGACGATATGACTGGATATTATACGAAGGAAGCCGAATTGTATACTGTTGTAGACGTAGACGGTCAGCTGACAACTTCGGACAACCTTCCAGCTTCTGAGGATCACGCTAAAATCACAGAGACAGTGGCCTTAGTTGGACTTCATATTGCCGTTGTTGTAAAAGGACATCCTGAATTTCTTTGGATAACGTTTGAAAACAACAACAATGCTCCTAGCTACATTGACAAAACAATTACACCTGATGAGGACATGACCTTCTTTAACAAGGGTACTCAATTTACACAATGTAATCGTTCAAATGCTGGTGCGCTTCAAGTTAACGCAGACCAGACCCTTTCGTTAATTGGATCTACTAAACCACTTACAACAGAAGCGCTTCGAATCCATGAATTTGGTGGAGGAAAAGAATCTAACGTGTTTAATATTGATTCAATAAACACGGTTGTACAAACTGCGCAAAAAGGATCTATCTGGAGCAACTATCACGAAGTAGGTGCAGTTTGGTTCGATAGTGATGAAAGCATGGGAATGATTCATCCTGATTGGAGTCCAACAGTTACGGATACCATTATCACAGGATCGCTTACCTTATCAAGTGCTGTTATTGAAACCTTTACACAAGACGATTTTGATGCGAACAGCTGTTTTGCTTGTCACAACACATCTCAAATTGATTTGTCGTCAGGATCAAGCTTACAAGGCTCAAATGTACTCACTAGCCATATCCTTTTACAGAATTATCTGGATGAGATTAAAGCTGAAGACGAAATCGTGGTACGAACAAAAAGAAACAAGTAGCCAAATCTTGGTTTTAGAACACTCTTAAACCAATTTAAAATAAATTTATTATGTCAGAAAATACACTATTTAGAATACATCCAACGATTGGAATAGCCAGAGTTGGAAATAGCAAAGACTATTACTTAGGACCTGAGACGATGGCTGGAATGCCTTCAGAAAATGGAGATGGAATCACTGGGGGCTTGCCCATTCAGAAGGATACCGATTCAACAACAATCTTGAGTAAAGATTTGAGAGAAACAGATACAGGACTACTTAAGCGACAAGCTGCGCGTTTCAAAATATTCCAATATGATGGAAATGATACAAGTTATCCATCTGGAGGAGGAACGGAAGTAAAGGTAAAGGACGTCATCACGGTAAACGGCGAACAAAAAACAGTCAAAAATATTCTTTGGTCTGTTCATTTAGCAAACAAGAAGGCAAATACGTGGATTGAGCCACCACAAGGTTTGGCAGCATTTACGCCAACTGCAGAATGTCCAAATCAGTCTCCCGAAATAAGAAACTCAAGCTTTGGAACCTTGCTAGGTGCGCCAAAACCTAACAAATGTGGAGTACCTGGAGAAGAAGACCCAGTGGATAAAATATGCTGCGATGCAACTTCAGTACTTGGTGACACGAACCGATTGAAGACCTTGGTTATTGACGCAGGTCCTCAAGCAATTGGATTAGGTTCTTCGGCTGAATTTACCAGAGGAGCAACAAACACATATTACAATCCAAGCACTAAAAAAATTGAGGCTGTAAGCTACCCACAACAATTTCCTTCATATCCAGCAGAATTGGATAAAGATGAAAAAATTGACTCATTGGGATCGATTGAAACAGACAAAGAAGGTCGATTAATCGTCTTAGGAGGATTCGGAAAAGCAACTGGATTTGATAACATTACTGGGAAATACGATCCAGACAGAATCCTTGAGGAAGACGTAAACAATGACGGCTGGTTTGATGACACAGCAGATGGACCTGTTACTGCAACCTTGGAATTTACAGACGGAACATTTGCGGCTGCTGAGGGTAACTCTTGGGTTGTAACAACGGATCCTTCTTACGCACCGCAAATTAGAAATGTCGTTAGTTTATGGGATGATGTTTACAATACATGGATTGAAAACTTCAGTTTGGAAGACAACATTTACGACCCTGCTAAGTGGACAACTGACAACCCAAAAGACAAATTCAACGTAGGTATAGGATATAATCCTAACTACAAGCCAGACTTTGACAATCAAGTTCTACCAATACTCGAAGCTGCTGATTTACAACGATGGGCTGTAAATTTGAAAACAGCCGGAGTTAATGCGCACGATGTTATTTCTCAATCAACGGTAGACAATCCAACGCGTACGGATCTCTTGGACTTCATTAGAAATCCAAATGATACCGATCCAAATAATACACCGCAAAATTCAACGAGAATGCCATTATCTCTGGGAGATTCTGAGCAAAACTTCCTAGCAATCTCACGAACGCAATATTTCTTCATGAAACAATGGATAGACGGAAATGCAGAAAGCGGAACCCGTACATTAGGGCCAGGAGAATTGTTGGACAGAAATATCCTCGGAAATTGCTTGGGAGGGCGTTTTAGTCCAGGAATTGAAATGACATTTATCGTTAGAGACCCGAACCTTTACCAAGGATTTAACGGGACTAAAGGATCAATTCCAGCAGCAGGACCGTTCCGTATCAATATGAAGACAATGGATTATACGAAAGTTCCTTTGAGCGATCCATTTTTGACTGTTGGTTACGTTCCAGCAAGAAGCAATAGTCCAGTTGAACCAGGAGATATCTGTAAATTCATGTCTATTCCATGGCATACCGATTATAATTCTTGTGCAACGCATGCAGCATCATCGGAAAGCAATATGACATATTGGTCATGGCCAGCACAACGTCCAGTTGCAGTTTATACTTTTGATGACCTCGCATGTTACGGAAACCTAGATTTCCAGCGCTTCTCGGTTCGTGGAAACGGAACCGCATCTCCTAATTCGGTAGATGGTACAGAAGTTTTGGATCCATACGCTCATGTTGGTCGCTACCAAGACAACACACCTAACCAGAAGCCCGAGCAAGGTCGTAAAGAATTCTTAAAGGACTGGGATAAAGTTGGATTTGTAATTCAAGCACCAGCTATTAATGAAATCACGGTGGATTCTTCAAAAATTCCAGCAATGGAAGTAATGAAAGATTACTACTTGGAAGTGGAAAGCCAGTTTATAGACGACGAGAGTAATAAAGTGCTCGAAGCTCCAATTCCAGCTAGTCAATACACTGCACCACCGAAAGGAGGATGTCCACATGCTGCTGCCGCGGCTGCAAAAGACAAGTCGTAAATAATAAAATAAATACTGGAAGCAGGTTTGGAGAAATCCAGATCTGCTTCTTTTTATTTCGTACATTTTCCAAATGTCAATACAGTCTCTCACATCTAGAATTACAATTATCGGAGGAGGTCCAGCTGGGACTTCATGCGCCATAGAACTCTCAAACTTGGGAGTGAAAGACGTTCTTCTCATTGAGTCTGGTGATTATTCAAAATTCTGCATTGGCGAAAGCATTCCTCCAGAGTCAAAACCAGTGCTGAAGCACCTTGGGATTTACGGAGCATTCAGGAAAGAAGGTCACGATCCTTGTTATGGGAGTTGTTCTTACTGGGGCAGCGACAAACGCGGTTACAACGATACTTTATTGAGTCATCATGGGCACGGATGGCATTTGGACAGAAGGCGGTTCAATCGGTTTTTAGCTGAACAAGCTGAGGAAAGAGGAACCGTAGTAATGAAGAATACTTCTTTCCTAGAAGCGAAAAAATTAGACATTGGAAAGTTCGTATTGACGTGCGAAAATGAGAACAATGAGACACTTCATATCACAAGCGATTTCATTATTGACGCCTCAGGATCACGCGGTGTTTTCGCAAGCAAACAAGGAAGTCAGAAAAATACAACTGAACCACTTATTTGCCTAGCAGCGCGATTTAAACTCTCCTCAGATTCCAAGGTTTCAAAATTGACCCACATAGAAGCGCAGGAATATGGATGGTGGTACGCAGCACGATTACCTGATGACACTCTCTTAATCGGATTATATACAGATGGTGAAACAGTCATTAAGAAAAAAATACAAGCATTCGATCGCTGGTTATCGCTACTGAAAGAAACACCAACAACCATAGAATTTATCAATGATGCAGAAATAATTGACGAAAAATTTAAAGGGTATCCAGCGCCTTCGTTTTGTCTCGACAAGGCTTTCGGGGATAACTGGGTTGCAATTGGAGATGTAGCCTCTGCCTACGACCCTGTCACTTCAAGAGGGATTATCAAATCATTGACGGATGGTTTGTTTGCTGCGGAAAAAATTCAACAACATTTAACAGGCGATGAAACGGCTTTACCTGAATTTGAAAAAATGGTTCAAGCTAATTTTCAAAATTATCTTCGAACTCGACAGCACTTTTACCAACTTGAACAGCGCTGGCCTGAGTCACCTTTTTGGCGAAAATATCAACTTGACGAAATGAATGTAGACAAGCTAGATGCTTAGTCCCCTCCCCCTGTCAATCGTAGCAACGATAAAAAGAGGTTAATAAATAAAATATAGAGGATCAAACCACCAACAATTGCAAGTTTATTTCTGTCCATTCCAGACAATGATTGATCCTGAGACATGGTCTTCAATTTTTGCATGTAATAAGCTGTCAGACCAGTAAACACAAATACTCCAATTATAGAAATCGCAAAATCAAGAGCGCCACTTCCGATCCAAATATTCGCTATCCCCGCGATAAAAATTCCAATGAACGCCATATAGAGCAAGCTTCCCATTTTGGTGAGATCCGTTTTAGTTGTATACCCAAGTATCGCCATACCACCAAATGCTCCCGCAGTTATGAAGAATGTAAGTGCAACCTGTTGACCAGAATAAGCTAAAAGAACAACGCTCAAGCTCAATCCCATTAGAACCGAATAAAGCATAAAAAGGAGTAGCAGAAATCCAAAAGAAAGTCGCTGATAAGCCATCTGAATAAGCAGTCCAAGTCCTAATGGGGCAAATGCAACAATATAAAACACAGGACTTAATCCTGTCCCTTCAGCATTTAAAAAATAAGCTTCAAAAACCTCTTGTGTTCCAGCCATGTACGCTACCATACCTGAAATTGCTAACGCCCCAAACATATATGAGTATACGCTTTTGAAAAAATCTCTTGAGATCTCCTTCGAGTAACCTTCGTGCTCTTGTTGAAAAATATTGTTCATCTTAATGTAATTTTGCTTGTATCAAATTTATAAATTCTTTTCGTGTCGACGGGTTAGAAAGAAACAACCCTGTGAATGCGCTCGTTGTTGTTACCGAATTTTGCTTTTGAACTCCACGCATCTGCATACACATGTGCGAAGCTTCAATAACAACAGCAACACCCTGAGGACTCAATGTGCGCTCAATGCAATCTCTAATCTCAATTGTCAAACGTTCTTGAACCTGCAATCGTCTCGAATAAGCATCAACCACTCTAGGAATCTTGCTCAATCCAACAATTTTACCATCTGGGATATAAGCGACATGTGCTTTTCCAAAAAAGGGCAACATGTGGTGTTCACATAAAGAGTAAACCTCAATATCCTTCACAATTACCATCTCTGAATATTCCTCGTGGAAAATCGCTTGCCCAATAATGTCATCAGGATTCTGATCGTAGCCCTGTGTCAAAAACTGCATAGCTTTTGCCACACGCTCTGGCGTTTTCACCAACCCCTCTCGATTGACATCTTCGCCTAATCCATCAATTACATCCTTGAAGTTCTTTGATAGCGCTTCAGTAATCTTATCGTCGTATATTTTATCGTCCAAAATATCTTTGTTTAATCGTTAAAATGGTTCGGCACCGCCAAAGTACTCCACAAAATTGTTTTCCGTCTCAACCAATTTAATCTTTGCTAGCTCTCCGCCAGCTTTTCTAATTGGATCTTTCATACGGTCCCACACCTGAATCACTATATTTTCAGTTGACGCAAGCATTCCCTTCAAAAAAGGAACATCCATATTCAAATTTCTGTGGTCCAAAGGCTCGACCACCTCATCCTTGATGATTTGACTAAGATCTTTCAAATTTATTACAAATCCAGTATCTGGACTTGGAATACCTTTCACGGTAACATAGATCGTAAAGTTATGTCCGTGCCAATTCTTGTTGCTGCATTTTCCAAAGACTTCCCAGTTCTTTTCCTCGGACCAGTCCTCTCTGTGTAACTTGTGTGCAGCATTGAAGGTTTCCCTACGTGTGATGTAAACTGTTTTCAACTTCAATGTTTTGTGCAAATATAGCAGTTAGTTTTCGAGCAAAAAACTGACTAGCGTGAATCTTGAGTTTCACTTATTTCAATTTCATCTTCAATCAATCAACAAAAAAACGACTAAAACCACTAAATTTGCCACGCATAAAGCTTCAACTTTCAATTTGAAATCATGCTAGCCAAAATTCGCAAAGACAAAAGTATCTTGTTAATAATGAGCATAGGCGTGGCTTACCTCTGGTTTGGCATGCTAAAGTTTTTCCCTCATCTTAGTCCTGCTGAGGACATTGCGGGGGAAACAATTTCACTACTTACCTTTCATCTTATCCCTAAAAATGTATCAGTGTTCATCCTTGCTATTTGGGAAACAGCACTTGGAATACTTTTACTCCTCAATTTTAGACACAAAACGGTTATTTTCTTTGGCATTACCCACATAATCTGTACGTTCACTCCACTTTTCCTTATGACTGACATTTGCTTTGACAAACACTTCTACAGTCTCTCTTTGTTAGGGCAATACATTATCAAAAACTTGATCATTCTGAGTGCCTTTATTGTGTTACTACCGAAAAAGGAGGATAGAAAAAACCTGTCTAAAAACCACGCTTCGAGCTAAGCTTGCATCATCCTTTGCAGAAAAGAGAGCTGGAAAACTAATCAACAAGGTAAACAAAAAAGAAATTCATCATCTTTGCAATATGGATGAACGCCTAGACAAACTATTGATTCAACGAAAATTGGTAAGCACACGTGTACGTGCCGAAAAAATTATTCGTGAAACTGGCGTTAAAGTGAATGGTAAACTCGTTACCAAAACTGGAAAACGCTTCCCTGTCGATTGCGAAATTGAAATGTTGGCTGAAGAGATTCCATGGGTTTCTCGAGGTGCTATTAAACTTATAGAAGCATTGGAACAATGGAATCCAACTATTGAGAATGGAATATTTCTTGACGTCGGTGCTTCAACGGGAGGCTTTACTGAAGTACTCCTCAAAAATGGGGCTTCCAAAGTATTCTGCGTTGATGTAGGAAGAGACCAATTGCATGCATCCCTGATGGAAAATGAAAAGGTCGTAAACCTGGAAAAGACCCATGTACGTGAATTGACACCAAAACTGATTACCGAGCAAGTAGATGGATGCGTTATCGACGTTTCATTTATTTCCTTATCCAAAATTTTTCCTTTCATCCATTCCTTCATCAAAAACAAAGGTTTTGTCATTGCGCTTATAAAACCACAATTTGAAGTGGGCAAAAAAAACATTGGAAAAGGAGGGATCGTGAAAGACAAGAAGCTCTATCCTGATGTTATAGAATCGGTGAAGGAACAAGCTCAATTGAACAAGCTCAAGTATATTGAACATATTTCATCTCCTATTTTAGGCGGCGATGGAAATCAAGAATTTTTAATCTATCTGGAAAAATGCGAAGCTTAATCTACCTCATTTCACTTACACTTATCGCAAGTTCTTGCACAGGCGAAAACGATTCAAACGGTGCAGATAACGACAACCCTATTTCTGACATTGATACAATGACCATTGAAGAGCCTGAGCCAATACCTCTAGTGCTTCAAACCTTCCCAGAAGAACTGTCTAATCTTTCTTCAAGCTTTGATACGCTTCAGTTTCCATTTACCCTCAAGCATGAAGTGTTGGACAAACACGAATCTAAAGGAGAATTCAGCTCGAAACAACTTGAATTCCTTTCTCAGAACTACACGGACAAGGCCGTAGAATCGTATGCATACCTGAACGATGCACTAAAAATGTACGAACGAAAACAAAAAGGAACTTATCAGACCTACGTTGACAATCTAGATTTGGCACAACTAAAAGATGCCACGGCTCACCCGTATGGTCAACTGAATTTAGATACGGCGATCGTGTTACTTTGGACAGTTAATTATTCATCTTTTGAAGCATGCCCCTTTTACACAGGAAAAGATTTGTATGCCAGTGTCATTCAGAATGACTCAGTACAAACAACCGTGTATTTGGGAAATGAAAGCAGTGGTGGAGACCCTCCCATGTTTGCTGAAACATTCATGAATTTGGAGATCACAAAACTGCTAGAAATGACCAGAGAAACGACGGAAAATGTCTATGAAGACGAAACGCTTTACGAATCGGATAAAAGCAATTATTCGAGTATCATAAACTGGTAAAAGATTCTTTGTTTAGAATTATTCAAAATAAGGGTTTTTAGTATCTTTGTGCCCATAAATGGCAGAAGAAAAAACAATAGCATTCGATGTTGAAAGTATCAGAGAACAGTTTCCAACCCTGTCACAGCAGGTGTATGGCAAGGATTTGGTGTACCTAGACAATGGTGCCACTTCTCAAAAACCTAAAGTTGTAATTGACGCGATTGGTCATTATTACACACTGGAGAATTCGAATATTCACCGGGGAGTACACTTTTTGAGTCAACAAGCGACCGAACATTACGAGCACGCACGAAAAGTAATTCAGCAATATATCAATGCTCCTTTGGAAGAGGAAGTACTCTTTACTTCGGGAACTACTGCTGGAATAAATCTGGTTGCCTTTTCTTATGGGGAATTACTGAGCGAGGGAGATGAAATAATCATTTCCGCGATGGAACATCATTCGAACATTGTTCCATGGCAAATACTTTGTGAACGCAAAGGGTGTATTCTGAAAGTTATTCCTATGAATGAGCACGGGGAGCTGATGATGGATGCGTATTCCAATTTGCTCTCTCACCGAACAAAATTGGTTGCCGTTACGCACATCTCAAATACACTTGGAACAATTAACCCAGTAAAGGAGATTACGCGAATGGCACACGAACAAGGTGCTGTCGTTTTGATTGACGGAGCGCAGAGCATTCAGCACATGACCGTTGATGTTCAAGAACTTGACTGTGATTTCTATGCCTTTTCGGGACATAAAGTTTTTGGTCCTACAGGTGTAGGTATACTATACGGAAAGAAAGCTATTCTTGACAAAATGCCTCCTTACCAAGGTGGAGGAGATATGATCGAAAAAGTAACGTTTGAAAAGACTACTTACAATGGTCTTCCGCATAAATTTGAAGCAGGAACACCAAATATTTCAGGTGGAATTGGTTTAGGTGTGGCGTTCGAATTCCTCTCAGGATTAGACATGGATGAAGTTGAGCACTATGAAAAAGAGTTGGCAACGTATGCTGAGAAAGAACTCCTAAAGCTTGACGGAATGCGTCTTATTGGAACTGCGAAAGAAAAAACAAGCGTGGTATCCTTCATCGTTGAAGGTTTGCACCCCTTTGATATTGGGACACTGCTTGACAAACAAGGAATTGCCGTTCGAACTGGACATCACTGTACACAACCGGTAATGGACTTTTTTAAAATTCCCGGAACTGTGCGCGCTTCATTTGCTTTTTACAACACAATGGCGGAAGTGGACATTTTAGTGAAAGGAGTTGAACGGAGTATTAATATGTTGAGGTAGATTAGAATTTGGATATTAGATGACATTAGAAGAGAAACAACAGGAAATAGTCGAGGAGTTCGCAGTTTTTGATGACTGGATGGACAAGTACGAGTATATAATTGAGCTGGGCAAAGACCTTCCATTGATCTCGGATGATAAAAAGACAGATGACAGACTCATTGAAGGGTGTCAGTCGCGTGTTTGGTTAGAAACAGATGTAGTTGACGGGAAGATGCAGTTTACGGCGGATTCAGACGCGATAATTACTAAGGGAATAATTGGCTTGTTAATTCAAGTAATGAATAACGAAGATCCAAAAACAATTGCGACGGCAGATTTGCACTTCATTCGCGAAATCGGATTGCAGGAACACCTCTCACCAACACGCGCGAATGGTCTGTTGAGCATGGTACAAAAAATGAAATTAAGTGCACTAAAAGCTGCGGCTGTATAAGTACGATATGAACGAATTAGAAAATAAGGTAGTTGAACTTCTGAAAACGATCTACGACCCTGAGATTCCTGTAGACATCTACGAACTGGGATTGATTTATGAAGTCAAAATCGACCAGGAGAATAATGTAGTTATCGAGATGACTTTAACATCTCCAAACTGTCCTGTTGCTGAATCCTTACCCCTGGAAGTGGAACAAAAAATTGAAAGTTTTCCAGCTTTTAAATCCGCGAAGGTGAACATCGTATTTGATCCACCTTGGGACAAGGACATGATGAGTGAAGAGGCTCAATTGGAATTAGGTTTTCTTTAAAATCGTCGATCGGAGATTCTTCAGTTCATAAACATGTCGAATCTCACGGTGCAAAATTATCTGTAAATCGAATATTTTCTAAATTTGTACTCAGAATTTTTGATTGAATTATCTAGTTATCGAACTGTCAAAAGATAAGAAAATGAGAAGAGTTGTAGTCACTGGACTTGGTGCTTTGACACCCATAGGAAACAATCTGGAAGATTTTTGGACCAACATTAAAAACGGTGTTAGCGGCGCAGGACCAATAACGCAATTTAACGCTGAAAAATTCAGAGCGCAGTTTGCCTGTGAGCTGAAAGATTTTGATCCAAAAGATCATTTCCATGTTAAAGAAATAAGAAAATATGATCCCTTTTCGCTTTATGCTTTGTACGCTGTTGATGAAGCACTGAGAAATGGAAACATTGATTTAGAGCCTTTAAATAAGAATCGCATCGGTGTAATTTGGGGTTCTGGAAATGGAGGAATTCAAACATTTCAAAATCAATTGACAGAATTTAATGAGGGCGATGGAACTCCACGTTTCACTCCTTTCTTCATCCCCCGGATTCTTGTAGATATCGCCTCTGGTATCATCTCTATCAAGTATGGATTACGCGGGGTGAATTTCTGTCCAGTTTCTGCATGTGCCACTTCAAACACGGCTATGATTGAGGCATTCAATCACATTCGATGGGACAAAGCGGATATGATTATTACGGGGGGCTCAGAAGCTGCGATTAATGAATCTGCCATGGGTGGATTTGCTTCAGCTAGGGCATTATCCACACGCAACGACTCTCCAAAAACAGCATCACGTCCGTTTGATGTAACACGTGATGGATTCGTGATGGGTGAAGGTGCAGGAGCAATCGTATTGGAAGAATACGAGCATGCGAAAAAAAGAGGTGCAACGATCTACGGAGAAGTTGTTGGAGGAGGACAAGCTGCAGACGCTTACCACTTAACAGGAACGCATCCAGAAGGAGAAGGAGCCGTTCTAGGGATGAGAGAAGCAATGCGAGAAGCTGGAATTTCAGCTGACGACATCGACTATGTAAACATGCATGCAACGTCCACACCACAGGGTGATGCGAGCGAGTTAATTGCAGCAAACCGAGTATTTGGCAAGCGTTCTTCGCTTTCAATTTCTGCAACAGAATCCATGACAGGACATTTGTTGGGAGCAGCAGGCGCGATAGAAGGAATTGCGACTATTTTGGCTTTAAGAGATGGAATGCTGCCACCGACAATTAACACGACGGAGATAGAACCTGATTTCAAAGACCACTACCATTTCCCACTAGGAAAGGCAGAACCAAAAGAAATGACTTACGGGATGAGTAACACTTTTGGCTTTGGCGGTCACATAGCTTCAATTGTTTTTAAACGTTTCTCAGATTAGGCGCAAAGAAGACTCCAGAAGAATTTGATTATCTTGACGCAAAATTACTGTCTCCTGTTTTCGGGAGTAAAACACTAGTGTATGCGTATAAACTATTGGATCACCCTCATTTTTGTATCAATTATTTACTTCTCGAACGCTCAAAACTCAGTCCAGGAATACGTCGACGAAGGTGTTGAACTGCATGACAAAGGGGAATTTGAAGCTGCCATCAAACAATACAAAAAGGCATTAAAAATTTCTCAAGATGATCCATTGGCGAACTATGAAATCGCATCCACTTATTACGCGATGGGACAGAATGGTAAAGCAATAAAACACGCCGATGTTGTAATTGTCGCAAAGGCTGAATTTATGGAACCAGCCTATATTCTGAAAGGAAGTGCGCTAGATTCAGAAAAAAACACCAAAGAAGCTATCAAGGTTTACAAAAAAGGAATCAAATCGTTTCCAAATAGCCACCTTCTTCATTTTAATTTGGCTCTCACCTATTACAATACTGGAGATTACGCAAACACCGAAAAATCTGCCATCAATGCGATCGAAAGCAATCCGAGGCATGCGAGTAGTCATCTTCTTCTAGCATACATGATGGCGGATCAAGGTAAGCGAACAAAAATACTATTGGCGGCTTATCATTTCTTACTACTCGAGCCAAATACTACGCGCTCGAAGCCAGTGTATGATTTGATCATGCAACAAATGAATAAAGGGATCTCGGATGATGGTAACAATACGATAAACATTTCTATAGATGCTGATAGTGGTGATGAATTTCAGGCAGCCGAACTCATGTTGTCTCTACTGGCCGCATCGAAAAACCTAGAGGAAAATGAAGGGAAATCAGATCTCGAAATGTTTGCAAAAAATTCGGACTCATTCTTTGCCATGCTCGGAGAATTAAGCGATGGAGAAAAGGGCTTTTGGTGGGAGTTTTACGTTGATTTCTACTATCAAATGCACAATGAAGGTCATGTTGAAGCACTTAGTTATTACATTGGCATTGCGAACAACGATCCTGAAACCATGAAATGGTTAAAGAACAATGAGTCCAAAATTGAAGCCTTTGGAAAATGGTTTGGAACTTACAAACCATCAAAGTAGAGTTCTAAATACCATTGAGACTTGGCAAAATTTAATTTTTCTCCCTTCCCTATCCTCACAACAGAGCGTCTTCATTTGCGACCGCTTGTAGCAAGTGATGCCAAAGATGTACTGTTTATGCGTTCAAACGCGAAAGTTAACAAGTACATCATTCGTAAACCAATGGAGGACCTTAAAGAAGCCGAGGTTTTTATCAAAAAAATTAACAACTCCATTCATTATAAAGAGTGCATAGACTGGGTGATCACGTATAAAGAAAGTTCACAAATGATAGGATCGATTTGCCTCTGGAATTTGGAGGAGTCAAAAGAATACGGTGAAATTGGCTATGCGCTCCACCCTAATGAACAGGGCAAAGGAATCATGAATGAAGCCATGGAGTGTGTATTGAACTATGGCTTTGAATCAATGGAATTGAAGACGATTGAAGCATATACACATCGTGAAAATGAAGCTTCAAAAAAGCTGCTCGAAAAAAACGGATTTGTTTTTGACCCCGCGAGAAAAGATGAAGGTTTTCCTCACAATGCGATTTATACCCTACACCGGTAAATTCAAAATCGAGCTAAAGCTCCTCCGCCAAATAATGTGCAGTGTGCGACACATCTTTCGCCTTCTTAACAATTGCTTCAGGAGTCCCTTCACAGACAATTTCCCCTCCGCCTTTCCCTCCTTCTTTACCAATGTCAACGATGTAATCAGCGACCTTAACAATATCTAGGTTATGCTCAATCACCAAAACCGTATTCCCTTCGTCTACGAGACGCTGAAGTACCAAAAGAAGCATCTTAATATCTTCAAAATGCAATCCTGTTGAAGGTTCGTCAAGAATATACATCGTGTTCCCTGTACCGCGCTTTGATAATTCAGAAGATAATTTAATACGCTGAGCTTCTCCACCAGAAAGTGTAGTTGATGGCTGCCCCAATTTCACATAGCCCATTCCTACAGAGACAAGCGTTGATAGAATCCTGTTTATTTTTGGAATACTCTCAAAAAACTTTGCTGCATCATTAATCGTCATTTCCAGGACATCCCCAACGGATTTCCCCTTGAATCGGACTTCCAATGTTTCTCGATTATATCGTTTACCATTGCATGTTTCGCATTCCACAAGAACGTCTGGCAGAAAATTCATTTCGACCACCTTCATTCCTCCTCCTTTACATGTTTCACAGCGACCACCAACAACGTTAAACGAAAAACGTCCTGGCTTATAGCCACGAATCTGTGCTTCAGGCAATCCAGCAAACAAAGAACGAATTTCATCAAATAGTTTCGTATATGTAGCGGGATTGGAACGTGGCGTTCTTCCAATCGGACTCTGGTCAATTTCAATCACTTTGTCCAAATGATTGATTCCCGATATCGATTTATACGGCAAAGGATTTTTTACCCCGTTATAGATTTCTTTAAGTAAAATTGGATAAAGCGTTTGATTGATCAACGAAGACTTTCCGCTTCCCGAAACTCCAGTGACACATGTAAATGTTCCCAGTGGAATTGTCAAGTTTACATTCTGTAAATTTCTCCCAGTTGCTCCTTTTAAAACCAACTTTTTCCCATTGCCTTTTCTTCGCTTCTCAGGAATCTCAATCTTTCGCTCGCCTGTCAAATATTGATTGGTCAACGAATTGACATTTGTTAATTTGTTCAGTGGTCCAGCATTCACAATTTCACCGCCGTGCACACCAGCACCAGGTCCAATATCAACCACGAAATCAGCGGCCTCAATCATTTCTTTGTCGTGCTCAACTACAATAACTGAATTTCCTGTATCACGCAATCGTTTCAGGGATCGAATCAATCGTGAATTATCACGCTGATGAAGTCCAATAGAAGGTTCATCAAGAATATAGAGCACATTCATTAATTCACTCCCTATTTGCGTTGCAAGTCGAATTCGTTGTGCTTCACCTCCCGATAATGTTTTTGCAGATCTGTGCAATGTCAAATACGTTAAGCCTACCTCAACGATAAATCCGAGTCGCGCATTAATCTCTTTCAGAATTTCAATGGCAATTGTCTTTTGCTTATCGGACAAGGTATCTTCCACTTCAGCAAACCATTTGCTCACATCGGCGATATCCATTTGCGCCAATTCTCCAATATTCTTATCGTTTATTTTAAAGTAATGTGCTTCCTTTTTTATGCGTGTTCCTTTACATACTTCACAAACTTTCCGATTTGTAAAGCTTTGCGCCCATCGCTGAATGGATGCCGATTTGTCTTCTGTGAATCGCGAGATAAAGTTGATAACACCTTCAAAGGTTGCTGATGTATCTTTTCGCGAACGCTCAATACCTTCATTTCCGTACAGCACAACCTTAAGAACATCTTCACTTATTTCTGAAATCGGAGTCGTCAGTGAATACCCTTCCTGCGTCAAATAAGTATCGAGCTTTTCAAACACCCAAGTACGTTTATATTCCCCCAAAGGAGCTAGTCCGCCCTTTTTGATGGATTTAGACCCATCAGGTATTATTTTACTTTCATCAACCTCAGTTACTTCCCCAAGTCCACTGCATGACTTACAAGCTCCATATGGAGAGTTAAATGAAAACAGGTTGGGTTCTGGTTCAGGATAGCTAATTCCAGTAGAAGGACACATTAACGAACGACTGAAATGTCGAACTTCCTGTGTGTCGTGATCCATGATCATTAATGTCTTACCCCCTTGTTTCATGGCCGTTATGACATCATCATATACCCGTTTTCTATCTTTCTCACTTATTTGCAGACGATCTATCACAATGTCAACATCATGAATCTTATAACGATCCAGACGCATTCCTTTTTCAATATCTTTTAACTCACCATCAACACGCACTTTTGTGAAGCCCATCTTTAAGATTTGCTCAAACAACTCGCGGTAGTGCCCTTTTCGTCCTTTAATCTTTGGCGCTAATACAATGACCTTTTTTCCATCAAATTGCTCCAAAATTAGATCGACAATCTGATCATCGGAATATTTGACCATTGCCTCACCAGTATTGTAAGAATAAGCCGTTCCCACTCGCGCAAATAACAAGCGCATGAAATCATAAATCTCTGTTATCGTTCCAACAGTAGATCTTGGTGATCTGGAAACAGTTTTCTGTTCAATTGAAATCACAGGACTCAATCCATCAATCTTATCGACATCTGGCCTTTCTAATCCGCCTAAAAATTGACGTGCATAAGCAGAAAACGTTTCGATATAGCGTCGCTGTCCTTCTGCAAAAATAGTATCGAAAGCCAACGAAGACTTTCCACTTCCACTCAACCCAGTAAACACCACTAGTTCATTACGCGGAATTTTTAAATCTACATTTTTCAGGTTGTGCTCTTTCGCACCATAGACTTCTATGTATTCTTTTTTTGCCACTTATTTTGGTAGATCTACAGTTATTGTTTCATTCTTTATTGTGAGCTTATCTCCCTTTATCCATGGGTTCAAAATTTTGAGCATTCTAAATGTTGTTCCTTGCTCTTTTGCCCAATGTTTCAAACTATCCGTAGTTTCAGTCAACTCAATGGAGCGCACATCAATGGGATTATAAAGCTCTAGTTCATCTTTGTTAAATCCGTATGCTTCCAAATTTTCAAAAATGATTTTCAGCGCAAGAATTCGGAACACGTAACGACTCGTTTCATTGTTAAGATGCAAGTCAAAATAGTTCCCAACTTCCTGATCTGTCAATGCACTTTGGACACCGCCCATTCCCATGTTATACGATGCTGCAACTAAAATCCAATCTTCGAACTTAGCATTCGCGTCTTTTAAATAATTACAAGCTGCAATAGTGCTTTTTTCAATATGCAGGCGCTCATCTACTTCTTTGTCAACACGCAAACCATACTCTTTCGCTGTCTTCGGCATAAATTGCCAAAACCCTCTTGCACCTGCTGGACTGACCGCTTGAGTTAGTCCACTCTCAATTAGGCAGAGGTATTTGAAATCGTCTGGGACATCCTCTTGACGAAGGGTTTTCTCTAATGTCTCAAAATAACGGTTTGCTCGCTTTAAGCTTTGAATGGTAGAACTGTGATAAAAAGTGTTGACAATTATTTCCTTATCCAGACGTTCACGCATATCAAAGTTCTCAAGGGCAATTGCCTTTCCACAAAAAAGAACCGTATCTGGTAGGGGCGGAAGAACAAACCCATTATCTGCACTTATTTCGGTATCAACTTCAGGAATTCCTTTGTCATTTTGTTGCGTACAAGCCCCAGAAATAAGGATAAAACAGAACAATAAGAAGGCATGCGAAATTCGTCGAGAGATCATGGTACGAAAGTAAGAAATAAGTCGAATTATTTCTTTTTCGGACCGGGATACTTTATGGTGTTTCGGTATAAAAGAATGAATACAAAAATTGAATACACACTTAGAAAAGCAACAAGTGTATATGCTCTCAGCGACATCAGATGAACCATTCCAATTGATAGAATAGTTGAAAGTGCCCCGATAAGAACGAATACCAACCAAACTTTTCTATCCGAAAGTCCTGAGTAAACAAGATGATGCGTTGTATGGTCCTTGCCTCCAACCATAGGTGACTGGCCCTTCTTCAAACGATTGATGACAACAGTTAACGTATCTACCGCCGCTGGTGTAAATGCCACCATAACAACCAATAAACCTATCCATGAGGGGTGAAGATCATTTGGCACGGCGGAACCAACATTCCACAAGAATTTCATTCCAAAAAAGGCTACAAATAACCCAATAAATTGAGAGCCTGCATCTCCCATAAACAATTTGGATGGATGTATATTCATAGTTAAAAACCCCATCACTGCTCCCAAAATAGAGACCATCATTAGAATCCAAATATTGATGTTAAATGGAAATATGATCCAACTTGCCAAAATACACGCTAGCAAAATAAAGAATACGGTTGTTCCCGTAATGCCGTCCATGTTGTCGAGCATATTCAATGAGTTCATCACAACGACCACCCATACAACAGTTAATATGGCATCCAGATAGAATACGTGAAAAAGGTCTATCATAGATCCTGTCGCAACAAAAAGTACCCCACACAAGATTTGAACAAACAACTTAATCATTGGTCTGGTGTTGTACGCATCATCAGCAAGTCCCATTAAAAAGGCAAGCGAACCAGCGGTAAATAAACCGACATAATGTTTGTTCTGAAAGATATTGGGAGCTTCGTTATACACGATAGAATAAGCGATTGCAGCAAACACAAAGACGACGAAAAAGCTTACTCCTCCTAAGGACGGCTTGGATTCATTACTCCAACGAACAACAACGTCATTTTTATTCCGAATTCCTAAAGTTCTAGAAAAATGAAGGAGTAGTACATTACACACGACCGCCACAAATGCACCGCCAGCCGCAAAACCCAGAAGTTGTAGTATTTTAATGAGCACTATTATTCAAATCGAGATGCAAAGGTACGGAATTCTGTTCCTATTTTATCCTTTTCTGAGATCAATAAAGGCTCCATTTTCCAATCAATATTGAGATCAGAGTCATCCCACTTAATTGTCCCTTCACTTTCAGGCGAGTAATAGGCCGTACATTTGTATGCAAAAATGGTATTATCCTCTAAGGCAATGAACCCATGTGCGAATCCTGGAGGAATCCACAATTGCTTATTATTAGATGGATTAAGTTCTATACTATAGTATTGACCGTAGGTCGGTGAACTTTTTCGAATATCAACAGCAACATCCAACACTGCGCCTTGAATAACGCGTACAAGTTTCCCTTGTGCAAAAGGTGGATTTTGAAAATGCAATCCTCGCAACGTCCCTTTCATGGATAATGATTGATTATCCTGAACAAACACGTATTCGTTGTTTGTTACTTCCGCAAAGGTTTTGTGATTATAACTTTCAAAAAAAGAACCTCTATCGTCTCCAAATGTTCTTGGTTCAAAGATTAGCAGACCCTGAAGGGGCGTCTTACTTATTTGCATTTTTTCTGAATATTTTTCGATACCATTTCAATCGTTTTGCGGCATCCTTAAACTTCTTAGTATCATCTTCCATGTATCCATTCCCACCAGTTCCGTATCCGTAACCATAACCGTATCCGTAACCATAACCGTAGATAGATCCTTTGTTCGATTGCACACCATTTAAAATCACATTTAAGCCTTTTAACTGCTGTACTTCAAATAACTCTCTGACTCTATCCGCAAAATTTCGTTTCGAATAATGCGATTTAAAGACATAGATAGGAATATCAGCATCCGTTAAATTTCTTACTCCATCAGATACTAGTCCAACTGGAGGATTATCAATAATAACCACATCGTATCGTTCCTTTAACTCCTCAACAATTCGTTTAAAGTTATCGCTTAATAGAAGTTCCGAAGGGTTTGGTGGAATTGGACCCGCTGTAATGAAATCGAAGCCTTCCAAAGGTGAATGCTGAATACATTCATCTAACTCACATTGCTCAACAATTAACGAGCTCATTCCAAGTGTATTCTCCGCATCAAACCCAAGGTGAATTTTTGGTTTACGCAAATCCAAATCGAGCAAAATCGTTTTCTTACCAGACATCGCTATAATTCCTCCAAGATTCAGTGCCACGAATGTTTTTCCTTCACCTGAAATAGATGATGAAATGGCAATGGTCTTGTAATTTGGATTGATATAACTCAGATTCGTACGTATTTTCCGCATTGACTCTGCCATCATTGACTTAGGTGCTTCAGCAACAATCAACTGTGAATACTCCATTGCATATTTGAACAGAGGCACACCACCCAAAATCGACGCCTTCTCAGGTAAAATATTCTCCAGATCCTCGATCATATTGATCTCGTTGAACATCAAATATTTCATAAACATCACTCCCAGCCCAAGTACAACTCCAAACATAATGAAGGTACTATACACAAAGTTTTTGCTTGGTGCAACTGGAATGTTAGACACCTTTGGTTCACTCAACAATCGATTGGATGACTCAAATCCTGCATCTGAAATCTCGTACATTACTTTTTTCTCCGTAAGAAGTGTAAAATACTTTTCATTCAAATCCTGAATATTCTTCAAACGGTTGTACTCCATTCTTTTTTCAGGAAGCTTAAACATATCGCCTCTCTCTACACCTATTTTGCCAAGTAGAATTTTTTGATTGGCAGCCAATCTGCTTCGGATAACCCTAACACTATATTGAATCAGGTTTATTTTAGCATTAATTTTTTTAGTTATATCCTTTACCTCTGAATTTTCTTCAGTCACATCGTAAAGTAAATCTTCTTTTCTTTCAAGTAAGCCATGTAACCCTTCTATATGCCCAACTAATGCTTGCTCATAACTCTTTCCAAGCATCTCAGGCAACATTCGATACACTTCTAATCTACTTACTCCAGACTCTAGTTTTTCATCAAGTAAAGACAACGAACTTTGTTCCTCTTCGAGTACGAATAGTTGATCTGTGAGTTTCGTTATGTTTTGAGCAATGTTTGTTCCTTCAGTCTCTGGATTGGGCAGGTTTTTAGCTATCTGAAAGAATACCAAACTATCTTTTGATGACTCCAATTCCACGTGGAGAGAATCTAGTTGACTATCAATGAAACTAATAATATTCTCAGCACTTTTTCGCTGCCCTTCTTCATCAAATGAAATAAACGCTTCAGACAATGCCCACGTGACATCATGACATAATTGAGCATTATGTCCTCTGAAGGAAATTTCTATTGTTTTGGCACTAACGTCAATTGGTGTAACAGTTAGCCCCCCCTTCAATCGTTCAGCAATGGATTCAACGCTGTTGAACATGAAATATAATTCATTATTCTGGGCACCTTCGATAAATTCAGACTTATTTGAAGACTTAATTACCACGTCCATGTCGTCATTCTTCAAATGTTCCCCCAACTGCCCGCTAACGCTCTTTTTCATCCCGCCATTGTCATAACTCAATATGACTTTTCCGTTCACGTAATTCACCGCAATTTCAGTCCGATTACTGATCATCGAAGAATCATTCAATGCATATGGTTGAACATGAAAGCTACTTGATAAATACTTTTCTTCTGTTAGAATTTCACCTCTTGAATACAAACTAATATTGAGGTTCAGGCTTTCTATAGCCCGTTCAAATAACAACTCCGACCTAAGAAGCTCGACAACACCAGAAATCTGATGATTCCGAGAATTCATATTCTCAATGTTCAATACTTCTTTCGCATCATCCTGATCTGAAAGCTGCATTACCATCGAAGACTCATAAACTGGTTTCGTATAGCGTAAGTAGGATACGGCGAGTAGACCAAATATTAGAACAAAAGTCAATGGCCACCACCAATACCTTTTCAGGATCGTCCTTAAAATAAGGGGATCGTACGTTTTGTTTATTATTAGACTTTTCTTCGCGCTCAAACTACTTTAACAAATTAACTGCTGAAATTATAAATAAGGCACTAGAAACCAATGAAATTACGGGTACAATGTCAGACGCAATCTCTTTAGCTATTTCTGCTGTTGGTTCAACATAGATATAATCGTTTGCCTGTACAATCATATCCACATGTCTTAATCCTTTCATTGTAGACAAGTCAAGTCCGTACACTTTACGCTCACCATTGACTTTCCGCATTATTTTTATTGTATTCGCTTTCCCACGATCGGTGATACCACCAGCTCTTGCAAGCGCCTCCATTAATGTTGTATTTGAATTCGTCAAAGGAACAACAGTCGCATCTGAACCATTTCCTGTAAATACTATAACACGTTGATTCGTCACACTAACTTGTATAAAAGGGTCCTTGTACTCTTTCGAATACTTAGAGACTAAGGTGTCTTCACATTCTTTAATCGTCAACCCTGCGACTTTCGTATCTCCAATAACAGGAAGTTTAACAAACCCATCTCCACGAACAGTGAATGATGTTCCTGATTTTGATACTCCTTGTTCTCTTGAAATACCACTTAATTTTTCAATGATTTCTGTACCATTATTTGTGGCCAGCGTAAACATAATTTTATCATCTGCAGAAATTCGATAATCTTCTGTTGGGAACATTGGAATCGAATCAAGATCGTACGTTATTTTTCCTTCCTCATTCTTCACCTCTTTAAACATGCGGTTGCTATTCACATTGCAACTTTGCATCATCGCAGTTGCGAGCAATAAACAAAGGAAGAAAAATTTATAACTTGTTTTCATTCTTCTTTTTTTCTAATAATCTACCGTACAAGTCATCCATATTTTTGACCAATGTCTGGTAGTGGAATTTATCTTTTACGTAGTTCCACCCATTTTGTGACATTTTTGAGCGACTTTTTTCATTTTCGATCAAATCCAACACTTTCTCAATGAATTGATTCTTATCCTCAACAGACACAATGTAACCCGTTTCGCCATCTTTCACAACATCTCTAACTCCTCCAACATCCGTTGTAACAACAGGAATTCCACTGGCTTGAGCTTCAATTAGGCTTACAGGAGTACCTTCATTTTTAGAAGTAAGACAAATTACATCCATTCCTGCATTAAATGTTCCGATATCTGAAATCCAAGATGTTAAAACAAGTGCATTGTTGTTTTTTGCATTCAATAAATTTACTCTTTCCTCGATCTGATTGCGTTCTGGACCATCCCCAACAATAAAGCATTTCACCTTTTTAATCGTCTTTTCCAAGACCGCTTCAATCACATCTAAAAAATAATCGTGATTCTTAATTGGTGCTAGGCGTCCAATGATTCCGATGGCTATCTCATCATCACCAATGTTATACATTTTTCGGGTCTTGTCACGCTCCGATAATTTTTTGTCATGAAACTGCTGCAAATCAAACCCCAAAGGAACGACATGCACCTTTTCTGGAGCGCAAATCCCGTGCACCGAAGTGAGTTCTTTTTTCTGAATCTCTGATATAGCAACAATAGCATCTGTTTTCTTTGCCAAACGTCGTTCAATTGTTTTGAAAATCCCCGTTTTAACTTTCCCGAAATAGGAATGAAACACATGACCATGAAAAGTATGTACAACAACAGGCACCTTGCAGGCATTTGCTGCTCTACGGCCTAATGCTCCCGCTTTAGAAGCATGTGTATGCACTATGTCAGGCTGAAATTCTTGAATGATTTGCTTAAGCTTCTTATACGCTTCCCGATCACTTTTCAAACTGGGTAAACGAACCATTTCTTTGATTAGAATCGGCTCAACACCATACCCCTCAACAATATACAATGAATCAGATTCTCCAATATCTGGCAGGCCACCGACCAACTTCGTTTCATACTTCTCGCCCAAAAAGGCTGTTAAAAACGTAGCATTATAGGTTGGACCACCTATATTAAATCTGTTGATTATTCTTAAAACTTTTATCTTTCCCACTGTTCAACTTAACGCAACAAAATCCAAAGAGTTTCCAATATCATAGCCCAGTTGTTCAAAAAAAATCTAGGCCTTGGCATATTCATTGATATTTGTTTAGACATTTATCAAAAAACACGCGATGAAGATACTAAGTCTCATTTTATTAATCGTATTCTACGGAGTTAATTCAATTTTTGCTCAGAATACAATTCAGAC
>CAJQJL010000063.1 GCA_905478665.1 uncultured Flavobacteriales bacterium | reverse complement strand
GGAAATGCGACTTATTGGATTCGTCAGCATTTCCCCAATTGTTCTAATTGCTCTCTAAGCGACAGTGTATTAAAGTAATTTTTCATTCTAATTTTGTTTTATTTCTAGTTCCAATTCTTCTACTATTGATGTTAAGGTGCGCATCGGTTTGGTGATGGCAATTCGCCCCGACCGAACAAATTCCAAAATTCCAAAAGGTTCCAATTCATCGAAAAGCGCTTGGGTCTCTTCTTTGTGTCCTGTTTTTTCAAGCACTGTAAATTTGGCTTCGACTGAAAGTACACGTGCATAGTGCGCGCGAACAATTTTTTCAGCTTCATTGCCAACTGCCAGCACACCCGTAGGCACTTTGTACAAGGCAATTTCCTGATATACGATGTCCTCGTCTAAGTGATAAACAGCTTTTATAATTTCCACTTGCTTCTCTAATTGAAGCACAACCTTTTTTACAGTTTCTTCATCCTCATCAATTACAATTGTATAGCGGTGTACGTTTTCCACTTCACTCTCTGAAGCCGCGATACTTTCGATATTTATTTTTCGGCGCGTGAAGATGATCGTGACACGATTCAATAACCCAACTCTATCTTCCGTAAATACGGAGATTGTATATCTCTTTTTCATAATTTGTGTTTTAGCAGATCTCTCATTTCAGTCTTATTTCTGACACAGCCGCGCCTGTTGGAACCATTGGAAAAACATTGTTTTCCTTGCCCACTTTTACTTCTAAAAAGTATGCTCCCTCATGGTTCAACATTTCTGCTACCGCATCTTTCAATGCTTCTCGTTTTGTCACTTTTTTCGTTGCGATCCCGTATCCTTTTACAATGGTTTGAAAATCTGGATTGATCATCGTCGTTGAGGCATAACGCTTGTCAAAAAACAACTCCTGCCATTGACGTACCATGCCTAAGAACTCATTGTTCAACACAACAATCTTCACAGGCGTTTTTGATTGAAAAATCGTGCCCAATTCCTGAATGGTCATTTGAAATCCACCGTCGCCGATTACAGCAATTACTTCTTTATTCGGTCTTCCCATTTTTGCACCAATCGCCGCAGGGAGGCAGAAACCCATGGTTCCTAATCCACCAGACGTAATCAATGATTTGGAGTGCTTGAATTTAGCATAACGACATGTCACCATTTGATGTTGCCCGACATCTGTTACTACAATTGCCTCTCCTTTTGTTCTCTCATTGATCGCTTGGATCACTTCACCCATGGAAAGTTCCCCAACCGTCGGGTTCAACTCTTCTTCAATGACCGTTTCAATTTCTTCTTGCTCAAGTTTCCGAAATTCACTCAACCAAGCAGAATGATTGCGTTCTTCAATTTGTTGTGTCAGCGCAAGCAGTGTTTCTTTCGCATCTCCCAAGACAGCGACATCCGTTTTAACATTTTTATCGATTTCAGCAGGGTCAATCTCCAAATGCACCACCTTAGCCTGTTTTGCATAGCGCGATAAATCACCTGTAACACGATCGTCGAAACGCATACCGACAGCTATCAAAACATCGCATTCGTTGGTCATTTTATTCGGAGCGTAATTGCCATGCATTCCAAGCATTCCAACATTTAAATAATGATCAGAATTCAATGCTGAGAGTCCCAAAATTGTCCAGCCAGAAGGAATACCTCCTTTTTCAATAAACGCTTTGAACTCCTTTTCCGCTTTCGAAAGGATCACTCCCTGTCCAAATAAAACGAACGGTTTTTTTGCTGAGTTAATCAGTTGCGCCGCCTCCTGAACTTGCGCTAAATCCAATTTATTTTTCGGCTGATAGCTTCGCATTCCTAGAAATGGGCGGTATTCATATTCCACTGTTTCAAATTGTGCATCCTTGGTTATATCCACCAAGACAGGACCCGGCTTTCCCGTTCGCGCGATGTAAAATGCTTTAGCAATCGCCATTGGAATCTCTTCAGCCTTGGTCACTTGAAAATTCCATTTCGTAACAGGCATTGAAATCCCGATCACATCTGTTTCTTGAAATGCATCGGTACCCAATAGATCACTATGCACCTGTCCTGTTATGCAAACCAAAGGTGTAGAGTCTATTTGTGCATCTGCTATTCCTGTAATCAAATTTGTGGCTCCTGGTCCAGATGTTGCCATACAAACACCTACTTTTCCTGTTGCTCTTGCATATCCTTGTGCCGCATGCACCGCGCCTTGTTCATGACGTGTCAAAACGTGCGTCAATTCATCGTCAACATCGTACAAAGCATCGTACACAGGCATTATTGCGCCACCTGGGTATCCAAACATAAGATCTGCCCCTTCATCGATCAGCGCTTGAACAACCGCCTGAGCTCCAGACATCGTTTTCATTGTTGGACTCGGCTTCATCTCTTCTTTTGTCAATTCTTCTGTTATCATTTTTTAAAATTTATCCGTTACACATCCTTCTGAAGCCGATGAAACATTTCTAGCATATTTGCTCAAAACACCTCGTTTGAACTTCAATTCAGGCGCGATCCATCTTGATTTGCGTGCTTCCATTTCCATATCTGAAATATCCAGCGTGATCGTGTTTTGTGCTGCATCAATAGTAATCTGATCGCCATCTTCTACGAACGCAATTGGTCCTCCCACCTGAGCTTCGGGTGAGATATGTCCTACCACAAAACCATGCGTTCCACCAGAAAATCGACCGTCTGTTATTAGCGCGACATCATTTCCAAGTCCCGCACCGACAATCGCAGCTGTAGGCTTCAACATTTCAGGCATTCCAGGACCACCTTGAGGGCCTTCATAGCGAATGACGACAACATCCCCTTTTTCCACTTTTCCGTCTCGGATACCGTCATTGGCGTCGTATTCTGAGTTAAAAACCTTGGCAGTTCCGCAAAAAGTCAATCCTTCTTTACCCGTGATTTTGGCTACAGATCCAGTAGGTGATAAATTCCCCTTCAAGATTCTTAAGTGTCCGGTTTCCTTGATTGGATTCTTGATAGATTTTATGATGTCTTGTCCTTCCGATAGCGATTGTACTTCCGTCAAATTTTCAGCCAAGGTCTTTCCGGTCACGGTTAAGCAATCACCATGAAGCATTCCTTCCTCCAATAAATATTTCAGTACTCCTGGAATTCCACCAATCGCATGCACATCTTCCATCAAGTACTTTCCACTCGGTTTTAGATCCGCTAAGAAAGGCGTGGTGTCTGATATCTTTTGGAAATCATCCAAGGTAAAATCAACTTCGGCTGTACTTGCAATGGCCAAAAAATGAAGAACGGCATTGGTTGATCCGCCTAACACTGTAACTAATCGGACGGCATTCTCAATCGATTCCTTCGTTACAATATCTCTTGGTTTAATGTCACGTTCGAGCAATAAACGCAGTGCTTCACCAGCACGAACACTTTCTTCTTTTTTCGCTTCAGACAAAGCAGGGTTCGAGGAGTTAAATGGTAAAGACATCCCCAAAGCCTCAATAGCGGAAGCCATTGTATTCGCCGTGTACATTCCACCACATGCACCTGCTCCTGGACACGCTTTTTCGATCACGTTCTGGTATTCAGCATCATCTATTTTACCCGCGTTCTTCTGTCCCCAAGCTTCGAAAGCAGAAACAACGTCCAATTTCTTTCCTTCGTGACAACCCGATGCAATTGTTCCACCGTAGACTAAAACACTCGGTCGGTTTACACGGATCATCGCCATTAAAGCACCTGGCATATTCTTGTCACATCCAACGACTGTAACCAATCCATCGTATGACATTCCCTCAACCACTGTTTCCATTGAATCAGCGATAACATCTCTCGAAGGAAGTGAATAGCGCATACCTGGTGTCCCCATAGAAATGCCATCACTCACGCCAATCGTATTGAAGATCAATCCTACCAAATTTTCATTTAGGGTTCCTTCTTTGACTTTTCTAGCGAGATCGTTCAAATGCATATTGCAAGGATTCCCTTCGTATCCAGTACTTGCAATTCCAACAAATGGCTTGGAAAAATCTTTCTTGGAAAGACCTATTGCATGAAGCATTGCTTTTGCTGCTGGCTGTGAATCATCTTCTGTGACCCGACAGCTGTACTTGTTTAGTTTCATACCAATTCGAAATTTTTGTATTCTTTTTTCTGAACTCTGTTGAGATAAGCAGTGGATAGCATCGCTCCCAAGGTGTCTTCCCATTTTAAATTGAAAGTTCGATCGTCGAGGCTTTCAACACCCGCAACTTCGGCGGCTGTTCCTGTGAAAAATGCACCATCTGCTTGGTATACATCTTCAGGCGTAAAGAACGTTTCTTCAACTTCAATTCCCAATTCTTGAGCCAGTTCAATGATGGTCTGTCTAGTTATCCCTGCAAGTATATTTCCCAATGGAGCAGTGAATAACTTGTCATCCTTTTCATAGAAGAAATTGGCCCCAGGTCCTTCGGCTACGAATCCATTCATATCCAATAAGAGCGCCTCATCATAGCCTTTCGATTTGGCCTCGGTGGTCGCTAAGATTGAGTTGGTGTAATGCCCAGTTACCTTTGCCTCAACAAAGCATGATTTCGGATTTGGACGTTGAAATGAGGACGTCATCAGGTTCAGTTGTTTATCACCTAAGTACCTCTCCCAATTCCAGGCGCAAAGGAGCACGTGTACTTCTTCAGTAGGTTGAAGTGACATGTTTTGCCCCAAATAAACCAGCGGTCGGATATAGGCATTTTGAAGATTGTTTCTTTCGAGCAATTCATACGTCAACGTCACCAGTTCATCTACCGAATAACTTAGGTCAATGTGCATTTTTTCAGCAGAGTAAAGAAGTCGTTCAAAATGTTCTTTTGCCTTGAATACCATTGCCCCATCCTCAGTTGCATAAGATCTAATTCCCTCAAATACCCCAGAACCATAGTGGAGTGTTTGGGAGTATAAATCGGTTGAAGCATCTGTCGCTTTCATCCATTTACCATCAAGGAAGATGGTCGTTTTGTCAGTGTAATACATATTGATTGTTTTAATTGAATTCAAAAAAAAAGCCCTTCTCGGCGTGAGAAGGGCTATACGTTTATATACGATCGTCCTAGTCTCACCCCGATGGAGTACAGATAATAATGACTACGACAATAATTATGTTTCCTAAATGTTGCATTCTAAATGTTGCGTTCTAATTATTTAACCAAAAAAAAAGCCATCCTAATGGACGGCTTTAAAATCTATTTTTAAATATACCATCCCTAGTGCCCGTAGCTAATGACTACGACCTTAATAATTGATGGAATATTATTTATGTTTCTCATTTCGAGGACAAACTTACACGAAGTTTTTAAACTGATGCAATTTTTAGTGAAAAAATTTATTCATCAAGATCAATTCTGTTACAAATTCTGCAGATCGACCTGACGCATTGAGACAAAGGACTTCACGATGACCTCTCCAATATCGGGTACGTCCACGTGAATCAAGTACACACCAGAAGCCACAGGAATCCCTTTATTGTTGATCAGCAACCAATCCAAATACGTAGTTGGACTGTCCTTCACAAAAGACTTAATCAACTTACCTTGCGTGTTGTAAATATTGATCTTGCACTTCTCTGGTAGATTCGTAATCTTCACACGTGTATCCAGTCTGTTGTTCTCATATTCTGAGTATGCATAATATGGATTCGGTACGACATTGATTAAATCCAATGCACTTGTCAACTCATCAGCACTTCCTG
>CAJQJL010000062.1 GCA_905478665.1 uncultured Flavobacteriales bacterium | reverse complement strand
GTCGTTTCCAGCAGGTGACTTCCAAGTACCTTGCGCATTGATTATTGGTCAACGAAAAGCTTCAACGGATTTAAAAACATCATTGAACGAAGCACTTAGAGAGCATAATGTTGCTGTATAAGCAATATTAAAAATTGACTACTGATTAATCAAGCACCTGGTAATTCGTATTTCCATTTTGAACCGTCCCATTTATAGTAACTCTGTAAATAACTGAATGCTTGAACGATGGCAGCTTTACGCTTTTCATCAGTCATATCTGTTTGCATCATTTTTTCGGTATCCATGCTATTCGCAGCGGCTGCACTCCCAGCAACACTTCCAGCCGTTCGTGCTATGCTTCCACCAATACCTCCAATGGCACTTCCTAAAGCAGAAGAAGCCATATTGATTCCAATATTCGTCGCAGCCGACTTACCCGCTTGCTTCATGGCGTTTGCCATTATTTCACTTTGATCAGGTGTGACGACAGCAACGGTTTCCATTGGCGTATCCTGCCCTTCAGCTTGAAACTTTAGTTTGATCATCATTCCTTCTACTTCTTCAGAAACAATGATTGATTCTATTGATTCATATGTCAATTCCATAGTGATCGAAAAATTGATTATCCGTGTAATTTACGAAATCTTTCGATTCAACTATTGAAAAATCAAGATGTTAATTGGTCTGCGTAATTTATCTCAATACAATTTTCTTTGTCTGTCCATTGAAGCGTGCAAAATAAATTCCACTGCTTAAATCACTCACGGAAATCGCAAGGCTCTTTTGTCCTGCATCGAATGATTCTGATTTCACCAATTGCATTGAGGTGTTGTACAACCCAAGTGTTCCACCAAAACCTTCGTTCAACAAACGAACATTTACAACATCATTAGCAGGATTTGGATAAACTGAGAAACTTACATCTTCGTTTTCCGAGATCCCAACAGAATGATCCGAAATTTTAGATACTCCTGTACTTGTAGCAACCCAAACATCGTCGTTGGTGCTGATCGCTAGTTCTCTCACAACTGGACCTATCAATCCATCCGAAACATGAAATTCAATCCACTGACTTCCATCATAAGCACATACTCCTCCCTCCGTTACAAGATAGTCAACATAGATTCCAGCCCAAATATTTCCTTGTGAATCAATCTCTAAATCTTCAACAGGATTTAATGTATCTGGTGCTGGAAGTGTGAACATTGTTGTATGGTTAGCTACAAACACATCTGAATTGTCCAATACTGTTATTCCTTCAGAAGTACCAACCCATTTAACCATTTGATTAACAATAGCGATACTTCGTATTCTATCATCAATCAAGCCATCTGTCGTTGTAATTGGCGTAAAAGTTGCACCATCGAAGATCCTTATTCCTGAAAGACCAGTGCCCATCCAAATGTCTCCATTCGAATGCCCTGTAATTGAATTAACACCACCGAATGGTAACCCTTCTGCGGTTCCATAGTTCGTCCAATTTACACCATCGTACATAGATGCTCCATTGTTTGTTCCAAACCAAATGTTTCCATTAACATCTTCTGTAATACACTTTATCTGATTGTTCCCTAAGCCGTCTGCAGTTGTATAGGTTGTCCAAATAGTACCATTGAAATAACTTGCTCCGAAATCTGTCCCGATCCAAACATCACCAGAGTTCACACAATAAATTGCCTGAATGGTATTATCAACGAAACCAGTATCTGTTGCAGTTGTGTGATCTGTCCATGCAGAAACTCCATCAAAAACGGAAACTCCAGATTGCGTTCCAAACCAAATACTCCCTGTGGCATCAATGTCTACGCAACTCACGTTATTATCGATCAATCCATCTGCTGTCGTATAATTTGTAAAGGTTTGTGCAAATAAGTTGCTAACCATTAGCACCGCTCCTGCGGCAATCAATTGAACTTTCATAATATTTAATTTAGTGTGTAATCATTATCTTTTTTATGGTATTCTCGCTACCGTAGCTTACATGCAATAAGTAAATTCCTCGTGAAAATGAAAAGGTATTAATTGCTATTGTTTCTCCACCAACCGACTTCTGTTTGGGCGCTGCCATTCTTCCATCCAGTGTGTAAATGGCAATCTCACACGATTCTGATTGGTTAATTCTCACATTCAATTCTCCGTCAGCTGGGTTTGGATAAACAAATACATCCTCCAGTAAAACGGAAGCATCAACTCCATCATTTTCCTTTCCGAAAGTTGGGAGCATTTCAACAAAACTTCCTGTACCGTTTGGATACCGTCCGAATGAGCTGATTGTTTGCTGTTCTCCGAAGTAAACTGAGTCAATGATTGATCCGTCAGAATAAGAAATCCAGAGCGAATCTCCTTCACCGTTGAATTCAAAATTTGCATGATTTCCAGTCTGCATTGTATCTCCGTCTGCCCAAATCGTGAAATACTCTCCAGGCTCGATGATCGTTGAAGGCATTGTCCATTTCCCTATATCACTCGCATCATCGGATAGAAACATTCCATCTGTGGAAATATCATAAGATGAGTTGTTGTACAATTCAATCCAATCTTCAAATTCGTCATCTTGATCTGCAACTGTGAGTACATTGTTTGCCATCACTTCATTGATCACGAGATCATTTTCTCCAATTTTGGAATTCAATTCATAAAAATCATACGCGGCACGTTCTGGAGAAAATCGCCCAACCGTATCGTTTTCAGCATATATGTAGTATTGAATTTTATTGGCAATATTATCGATCTGAAAACCGTAGGTCCCGTCTCCACTCGCTCCATCGTCTTGGGTTCCGTCATCAAGCATTGACACCATTGTAAACGTATCATCCGTAGTATATCGGTACGCCAAAAAAACATTGATTGGTGAACCTGTTACATCTGCAGTTATCGAAATATTATCACCCGCACTTGTATTTAGCGGAGCAACAGTCACCGTGTTGATATCGGGAGCACCTTGAATTCCTGGATATGTACTCAAATATGTCGCACGATCATTCATCAAATCTGTTATTCCAGGATAATCGACAAGATCTGAAACTGTTGAATTTAAATTATCCGTGAAATCCGTGTACGAATAGAATTTGTTGGTATCCGCCTGAACACTCGCGTCAATCAGATTCTGAAGATATTGTGCGCGCGTTCCATAATCCAAATTATTGAAATTCTCCTCCATGATTGTGCGAAGGTGCGCGAGATACATTCGTTTTTGCGTCTCATCTGTGAGCAAATTCCGAATCAAAGGTCTCGGCTGAACAGAAAAGCTATTCAGGTGTTGAAGTGGATCAATGGTTTTAGCTTCCGAAATTGTAAATCCATCCCAGTGATCTGATGCGTCTGTCAAACGGTAACTTGCGAAGGACATGTTCAAATCCCAAAGAATAGGATTGAAGCGTCCATCATTCCCTTTATAGATGTAGTAATTCTGTGCGTAACCAATATAGCTATCAAAATTAATCACGGCATAATTAAATGCATGCATCCACAAAGTCCTGTCGATATTGAGCACATCTTTTACATTTTCAGGAGCATCATTTAACACATCGATAAATTCGTACAACTCGTTCCAACCTTCATCCTCATCGGATTTCAACTTATAGAATGGATAATAATTCGAAATATCAGTTCCTGGTGTATTGCCAAGATTCGCGTTCTCACCGTTCAAGTCAAGCGTTTCTGGATTGCATTTAAAAAAAGTGTTGTCTCCAGTTCCAAAATGACCTTCCAGAAAATCGTTATCGACAGCCTCCACATTCGTATACAAGCCGATCAACACATCGTTAATATACACATTCGCATAATTTGCCTTCGACGCTGGCATGTACTTTCGTGCTATTTCATAAGACAATACTTCACGAACGAATGAAGGATCTTGAATTACATTACTCAGTTTAATTTTTTTGTAGCCGAGGTGATTCTGATCGTAAACATAATCCAGATCAATATTCAAAGGATTCTTATCTCTACTTGAACTGTATGAACTAAATCCTTTGTAACGAACCCCTACATCCTCATAAAGCACACCATCAATGATAACATTCCCGCCAAGTCTGGCCAATTCCCCTTCAACGTATAAGCTGTCCAGAATTTCATCCCAGTTCGCTTGTGAAAAATACAGGCGAATTTCTGGAATGTTTTCTATAGCGTAAAAGTCTGATTGTGCAACTAGACTTTTACAATCACTAAATACGGTGATCAAAGAAATGAGGAATATGTATCTATATTTCAAAGTCGTCACTATCTAATACGTGAGATTTTTTTTGTGACAGATTTCTCTCCATCAAAGATAAGTGTCGCAAAGTAAACACCATCAGGCATTTGTGATAAATCCAGACATTCTGAGTTCTCCACTTCCAAAACTAATTGTCCAAAAATGTTGACCACAGAAACAGTCAATGCGCTTCCATGAATATCAACACCATCAATTTTGAACACACCGCTTGAAGATGGATTAGGATAAAACTCGATACCTGACAAGGTTTCTTCATCAATTGAAAGTAAACCACATGGATCTGCTCCCAATAGTGCTACAATTCCTGAGTCCGCGCACTCATATCTAAATGCTTTAGTCGGTCCAGCGTTGTATTGCCAAACGAGGTTGTCATTGGCATCAACTTCATACATGTAATTGTTTGAAACATTAACGAAAGTATTTCCATTCGACATTCTGTTATGAGCTGATTGCCCAGTAGAATTTGCCAAGCACACGTGTCTCCAATCGTAGTTTGCTGGTCCGTAAGAAGTTCCAGCCATTGTATAAATAAACCCTGATTCTGGCGCTTGAATGGCATCAATTACAGAACCACCACTTGTTCCACCTTCATTGTTGAAGAACTGAATGTATCCACCGTTTGGTCTTCCATCATCCGTAATCCAACGAGGATCGTGTACAGCAGCTGCAATCGTTTGAGATCCTGTAGCACCGTAATTTGAAGGATTCCCCCATCTGTACAAAAAGTCTCCACCCATTCCTGAGTTTCCGCCAGTATGTGAAGCAGCTTCCGCAGTAGTTGTACTGTGGTCGATAATGTAGATTTCACTTGTGAAACGTGAACTAAATACCAATTGATCAAGGTCTTCATTGTAATCAACTCCATTCACATGGAACCAATCGTATCCGCCACCACCAGGACCTCCACCTCCCCCAACGGAGAGAAGATTAATATCCATTAATTCAGGATGATCTGCGACAACATCATAGTTATCTTTTGAAGGATCATAATCTTGTACCATGTGATCGAAAATGTGCCATTCCCAAACGATATCCGCACTTCCATTTCCATCTGGTTCCAATTCAATGAAGTGAGTTGGCCATTGTCCATTGCTATTAGGACTTTGAACACCTGCTTGGGTGCATTCAGCAGCCGTCTTTACTTCCCATGCCGTAAGAATAACATTTCCATTTGGCAAAAGGGTAATATCATGGTGTGAGCAATGATCTGAATTTGAGTAAACATATTCCCAAACAACATTTGCACTCGCATCAAGCTCTTGAACCATACCACCGATAGCGGCTCCGTTCAACTGGTTACCTGAATAAACTCCTCCACGAACAATATTTCCGTTTGGTTTGAGCAACACAGAATAATTACAGGGTACGGAACAAGACCATGTGTGTGCTATGTTCTGATTCTTATCAATTAAATAAGTTGTGTTTTGATTCTGAAGATTGTAAAGTGCATACCCATCAAAGGATTGGGCTGATGCAGACTGAACGCAAATAAACGTCAACAGACCGCCTAGAACTAAGGAACGAAGTTTCATAAAGTAAGCTTTTGTTAGTTTAACTATTAAACAATTATAACTCTATGTTGTCGCTTCAAAAAAAAACTTGCGGTCGGCACAAAGAAATTTTTCTTCATGGTTGGTTACCTATTGAAATACGTCAACGAAAAGTGAGACAGGTGTTGGGAGAAAAGGTTTAATGTGAAGTAAAAAAAAAAACGCCCAGAAGATCTGGGCGTTTAAGATTTATAGAATACGATTCAAATTACTTTGCATTCTCGGACTTAATCAAGTTCAATGCAGAACCAGCTCTGTACCAATCAATTTGCTGTGCATTGTATGTATGATTCAATTTGATCGACTCAGAAGATCCATCTGCATGAACCAACTCCAAAGTCAATTGTTTTCCAGGAGCAAACTCATTCAAGTCTGTAAAGTTGAATGTATCATCTTCCTTGATCTTATCGTAATCTGCTTCAAGGTCGAATGTTAAACCAAGCATTCCCTGCTTCTTCAAATTCGTTTCGTGGATTCTTGCGAATGACTTAACGATCACCGCGTATACTCCAAGATGACGAGGCTCCATTGCCGCGTGCTCTCTTGATGAACCTTCACCGTAGTTATGATCACCAACCACAATTGATGCAACACCAGCCGCCTTGTACGCTCTTGCAGTCGCAGGAACTTCTCCTTTAGCTCCAGTCAATTGATTCACAACTTCATTTGTTGCTCCGCCAAATGCGTTCACAGCTCCAATTAAACAGTTGTTTGAAATATTATCGAGGTGACCTCTGTATCTCAACCAAGGTCCAGCCATTGAAATATGATCTGTTGTACATTTACCTTGAGCTTTGATTAACAACTTCGCTCCAGTAATATTTCCACCATCCCATGGTGCAAATGGAGTCAACAATTGTAAACGCTCAGATTCTGGACTAACAACCACTTGAATTGCGCTACCATCGGCAGCAGGCGCCTGATATCCATTATCTTCAACGGCAAACCCTTTTTCTGGCAATTCAAATCCTGTAGGCTCCGCTAACTTTACTTGCTCTCCGCTTTCGTTTGTCAATGTATCAGCAACTGGATTAAAATCAAGTCTACCAGAGATAGCAATTGCTGCCACCATTTCTGGTGAGCCAACAAACGCATGTGTATTTGGATTTCCATCCGCTCGTTTCGCAAAATTTCTATTAAACGAATGAACAATTGAATTCTTTTCTTGTTTTTCTGCTCCTTCTCTATCCCATTGACCAATACAAGGTCCGCAAGCATTTGTGAAAATTCGCGTCGAAGGAAATTTATTAAACGTATCAATTAAACCATCACGTTCAGCTGTAAAGCGCACTTGCTCAGAACCAGGATTGATTCCTAGGCTTGCTTTCGCTTTTAGTCCTTTTGAAACCGCATCTTCAACAATAGAAGCCGCACGTGTCAAATCTTCGTAAGAAGAGTTTGTACACGAACCAATTAATGCCCATTCAATATCTGTAGGCCAACCATTTGCAGCCGCTTTCTCTTTCATCTCCGAAACAGGTGTAGCTAAATCTGGCGTAAAAGGCCCATTCAAATGTGGCGTCAATTCCGTAAGATTGATTTCGATAACTTGGTCAAAATATTGCTCTGGATTTGCATATACCTCAGCATCACCAGTCAAGTGTTCTGCAACAACATCCGCTGCATCAACAACATCCTGACGACCAGTAGCAACCAAATAACGACGCATTGAATCGTCATAACCAAATGTTGAAGTTGTTGCTCCAATCTCTGCTCCCATATTACAGATCGTTCCTTTACCTGTACATGACATCGACTCAGCTCCATCTCCAAAGTATTCAACGATACAACCAGTCCCGCCTTTAGCAGTCAAAATTCCAGCAACCTTCAAAATAACATCCTTTGGCGCTGTCCATCCGTTCAATTTACCCGTTAACTTAACACCAATTAGTTTTGGCATTTTTAGCTCCCAAGCCATTCCAGCCATAACATCCACAGCATCTGCCCCACCAACTCCAATGGCTACCATTCCCAATCCACCGGCATTTACTGTGTGAGAATCCGTTCCAATCATCATACCTCCTGGGAAGGCATAGTTTTCCAAAACAACCTGATGAATAATTCCAGCACCTGGTTTCCAGAAACCAATTCCATACTTATCACAAACAGAACTTAAGAAATTAAATACTTCATTGTTCTTGTTGATTCCTTCCTGTAAATCTTTATCTGCACCGAGTTTCGCTTGAATCAAGTGATCAGCGTGCGCACTCGATGGTACAGCTACTTTAGATTTTCCCGCTTGCATGAACTGTAATAAAGCCATCTGTGCAGTAGCATCCTGCATAGCAACCCTATCTGGAGCGAAATCCACGTATGAATTTCCTCTTTCGTGAGCTGTTGTCGCTTCACCATCCCATAAATGGGTATACAATATTTTTTCCGATAAGGTAAGAGGCTTCCCCACTACCTTTCTGGCAGCTGCTATCCGTTCTGGATATTTCGCGTAAACCTCTTTGATCATATCTAAGTCGAATACCATGCTTAATCAAGTTTTTGTTGAACAATAATGTCTCGCGAAATTAACAATTTAATAAGGAAGAAAGAAGTCGTGCTTTTGAAAAATTTACGCCCAGTTTTGAAACAAACTTATTCTCCGCCACGGGTATTCTGCATTTCAAAAGTACAAATCGCACCAAGTCCAGCGCTTTCCTAATTGTTATCTAACGATGGGAAAGGAATAATCTACGCAGGCAATCAAGACTCGCCATTTAGGATAAACCAAATTGCCTTTCGTACGCCGTACGCATAGATTTGTTGAAATCAAAAAACAAAAATATGAAACGTCATTTAACACTCACAGGGCTTTTCGTTTTTTACCTCGGTATTAGCGGGTCAATCGCGCAGGAAGCCACTGTCACTTCGGGAGGAGATGCTCTGGGAGCAGGTGGAACAACAAGCTATACGGTTGGACAGGTTGCATACACCACAATCGGTGCAGACGAAAACATTGCACAAGGTGTTCAGCAGCCCTACGAAATTTCAGCAGTCGCTGGTGTGGATGAGTCGAATATAAATTTAGTATTCAGCACTTACCCAAACCCAACGACAGACTACCTCATCATTGAATTTGCCATTATTCCAGAATCTGGTATTTCCTATGTACTGTATGACCTAAATGGAAAACAGCTCACAGGTAATGTAATCAATGACGCGTCAACAAAACTGGACATGAAATCATTTCCTGCGGGAAGTTATTTGCTCAGTGTAAAGAAAAATAAACAGGAAGTAAAATCTTTCAAAATCATCAAGTATTAAAACCCAAACCAATTATTAAAACCCAAACCTTTCAAAATCATAATCATGAAAAAGAAAATTATATTAGTAGCAACGCTGCTACTCTCGATGGGGGCATTTGCTCAGGCTCCCGAAAAAATGAGCTATCAATCAGTCGTCAGAGACGCAAATCAGACGCTTGTAACAAATCAAGCTGTTAGCACACGCATCAGCATTTTACAAGGTTCAGCAAGTGGAACGGTTGTGTATGTTGAAGATCACGGTGCATCAACAAACATTAATGGACTCCTGTCGATAGAAATAGGAAACGGAACAATTGTTTCAGGAGATTTCTCACTAATTGACTGGGCAAACGGTACCTATTTTATTCAGACAGAAACAGATCCAGCTGGAGGAACGAATTATACAATATCTGGAACAAGTCAGTTAATGAGTGTTCCTTATGCTTTGTATGCAAAAACTTCAGGAAGCTCAACTCCTGGACCACAGGGGCCAGCAGGTGTTGACGGTATTGATGGTATCGATGGTGCGACTGGACCACAGGGACCAGCAGGTGTTGATGGAATTGATGGTATCGATGGTGCGACTGGACCAATGGGACCACAGGGACCTCAAGGATTAGCAGGTGTTGATGGAATTGACGGGATCGATGGCGCAACTGGACCACAGGGACCTCAAGGATTAGCAGGTGCTGATGGAATTGATG
>CAJQJL010000061.1 GCA_905478665.1 uncultured Flavobacteriales bacterium | reverse complement strand
TCAAATGATGATGAAAAAAATAAAAAAGAAAGCAAAGGAGGATGCAAAAAACAAAAAGAAATTTTTAAAAAGAATGGATTCTATGAGAAAATCAAAAATGGGATCATTAACAAAAACAACCAAAGGAATGCAATTCCTGAGCAATAACTCCAACTCCTGTCTCTTTAGGCATTCCGGCTTTTCCAGTGTACGTGAACCAAACAGTGTTGATCTTTAATAGCTCTTCCAAACCACCTTTGTACGGATGAATGTTTTCCTTCAATCTTCTGTCTGATGCAACTGTCCACGCACTTGATGTTGGCTTGGCAGCAGAGTTTGTTCCAACTTCTAATTGATATGCGGGAGTGATTGTTCCTATTCCCACTTTTGAATCCCAGATCGTTAAACGATCACCTCCAGCTTGTCGGAAAGCAATCTTATCATCCCAGTCATTTTCATTCGCAATTCTCAAAGCAGTCGTTTCACCTGAAACTGAATAATAACCAATATAGGCATCATCCAAAGCTCCACCAAAGGCATTTGGAGGCCAGTGAATTCCTCCTCCTGTAATGTTAATGGCTGGCATTATCACACCGTTTACAACTTGTAATTTTTCCAAAGGCGTAGATGTTCCAATTCCAATTCGATCATTTCCTGCATCAACAAAGAGGGCGTTTTGATCATTGTCAGATTCAACTCTAAAGTCACGATCATAACCTTGCTCATTGAATATGAACTGCGAATTCGGATCTAAATCGACCGATGTCAAGGTGTTTTCATACAAACGGAAACGTCCGTCGTCACCATCATCAATCAAGGAGGCAAGTGTTACTCCTCCAGTTGTACTTCCATCAATCCAATAGGTATCATCACCAAAATAAGTAATGCCATTATCACGCACTTCAAAGTGAGTTACGCCAGCATCTTGAATAAGGAAATCTCCTGTGCCATTCATATTGTATGTCATGCTGTAAGCGCCTTGATCAATAGTGGTGTTTTCCGTTAATGGACCGCCCAACTGAATGGCATCTGCTGTTGCGTCAACATTCAACCCGTTGTTTGCGTTTGCCGTTAGCGTAAGGTCTCCAAGTGTTCCACCTCCTGTAAGCCCGTCGCCTGCAACTACGCTGGTAATGTCACCATTGGGTATTGTTACACTGTTTCCTCCTGATATGCTCAAGGATGAAGATCCTGGAATATAGCTCAATGTTTGGTTATCTGTATTGTCCAAGTATCCAGAGAGATCGACAGAGCTTCCACTTGTTATTGAAAGTTGATCACTGCTTAATGATATATCTTGAATTTCATTGGTTGGATCAGCATCGGCATCATCGATTAATGAAGAAAGGTCCGTTGTAATAGTTCCGCCTGCATCTGTTGTCTCAAGAATAGTTCCATTCAAAACAACTCCAGTATTCAACTCATTTGTTGGGTCAGCATCCGCATCATCAGGACTTGTTATAAATCCAGAATCGTTAATCAAATCGGATGTGTTTGTTGGAATGGTCGGTGTGTTTGTCAAATCATTGAAGTCACCACTAAAAGTATTTGCAGCTTCTTTAGAATACAGCGCATAAGGGACGCTCAACAATTGTGATGTACCCATGACAACATAATTGACACCACCTGTGACGTCTGTAGCAGTTTCCATATAATAAGGACCATTTGCCCAGTCGATAATTGTGAAATCATCTGTCGTGGTACCCGTTCCAATTTCCAAATTAACCAATCCGTAACCGTTGGTTGTAGTGGCGAATGTTTCCGTGTAAACTGCTGTTCCTGTTGGCGAAGTTTGCAGAATGGTTAATTGCATTCCAACAGCTTGATTGCCGAGGATGACACCACTAGCGTCGCGAACGACAGCTTGGTATTTGAATGCTTCGGGTGCTTGACCAAAAGATGTGAGGCTCAATGTCAAAGCCGCAATGAATGTGAATAGTGTTCTTTTCATAATTAGAGAATGTTAGCAGCGTTAGGCTACTTATGTTTAATTAGTTTGAATCGTTTAAGCCCACCCGCGTTATCAAGAGTATTTAGGGTTAGTTCGTATGCACCTGGAAGTAAATGACTCACAGGAATGCTGGTTACTTCTTGCGGAAGAAGGCCTTCTGCGACAATTCTACCGCGTTCATCATACAAAACATAGCGCGCATCATCGAAGTAAGGCGTTCTGATGTTGAGAACATCTTCCGTTGGATTCGGATAAATACTTGCCTCGAATTCTGGGACGTAATCTTCCAGTTCTAGGAAATACCAATGCGTTTGGTGGAAGCCTTGTGTAAGATCATTGGTGCCGTCAGAAACTGTATTGATCACCACTTCACCGATCGTAAAATCAATGCTTCCACTGCTGTTTGAATATGAATCGCCTTGGGTGGAGACGACTTCTTGTGCAAAGCTCGTCGCCAAAGTGACCGTTGCTATGCATGCAAGGAGGTGTTTCATAGCATTAAAGGATTATTGGTTAGTTATTTAGTGTCTGATATAAAAATAGGGATTTTTTTGGAAGCAAAAATGATTATTCACCTAAGGATGAAATATAAGCTTCCTCAACAGGGTAGTTCAAACTTTTCGCTTTCAACGCATCTTTTAGTGCATCTTCTTGCAAGTGTTGCTTGTTGTAGGACAGCGATCGCCAGTAATAAGCAGGAGCATAGTTTGGGTTGAGAAACAAACAATTCGACTGATCGGAAATGGCCTTAGGATGGTCGTTCATGAAATTGTAGACTAGACCTCTGTTGAAATAACCCATTTGATTCTTGGGGTCTATGTCTAGTCCATGATTCAGTGCTTCAAGTGCCAGTGTATAGTCCTTGCGATTCAGATGGACGAGTCCAATATTAATGTATGCAGCAGCGAAACGATTGTCCAATTCCACTACCTGCTCAAAGAGGTGTAAAGCTTTGTCGAAATTTTGTTCGTTCAAATAGATGTTTCCAAGTGAGAAGTAGGAGTGCGCTATTTCTGGGTTCACTTCGATGCATTTTTCGTAATCCTCTTTAGCGAGGTCGACTTTGCCCATTCGGCTATATAAATCTGCACGACCGATGAGGGATATAAAGTTGTTTTCATCAAGCGAAATGGCTTTTGAATAATCTCTCAGTGCATTTTCAGGTTGGTTGATTTTCAAATGCAACAGCGCACGATTGTAGTACGCAAGTGGATTCAATGGTTCAAGCGCGCTGGCGAAATCATAATTGGCTTTTGCTGCATCAAACTGATTTACATTCATCAAAACGAGCCCTTTGTTGATGTAGGCATCAGCAAACTCAGGACTGAGCGAGATAGCTTTTTCAAAATCGGACATGGCTTTGTCGAATTCGCCTTGCTGTAAATAAAGGTTCCCTCTGTCATTGTATGTTCGGAATGCCTGCCCATTTAATGTAAGTGCTGAACCGAAGTCTGAGATGGCTTTATCAGGTTGACCAATGGTGATGTAATGAGATGCACGATTGCAATAGGAAAGAAAATCGTCAGGGTATTTTTTGATAACGTCACTCCAGAGTGTTTCGGAGTTTTCCCAAACGTCGCTTCGTTGATAAGTGATCGATGAAAGAACGACAAGATAAACGCCGAAAATAAGGTAAACGGTTTTGCGCTTGACTTGAAAACGATCCGCAAGTTTCAGTCCCCCGTAGGCCATTAGAAAGAACAATCCAATATAGGCGATGTAAGAAAAACGCTCAGAGATAATCGCTAATCCAACAGGAAAAAACTGCAACATTAATACGATGGATGTTAGAAAGAAGAGTGCTCCAAAGGCGATGAATCGGTTCTTTTTTAGGGAATAAAATACAACAATCAAAATTGCGAGAGCAGGAACTACGGAAGAATAAATGTAGGATGGAATAGCTTGTCCAGGAGCATAGGGGTATGGATGGTAGGAAGACAATTGGAAGGGAACAAAGGCTTTGATGGTGTACATCGTCAACCCATAACATGCCACAAAAAAGGATTCTAAAAAGGAGATGTTCTGTAGATCATCTACGGCACCGCCTTTCTGCTGTCCAGCGACTGCAATTACACCGATCAGAATACTTAGAATAAAAAAAGGCGCCTTCTCTAAAAGCATTCTGCGGATATCTTTACGCTTGTTTAAAAAATCAATGATGAGCAGAGAGATGGGGAACGTAACAGCCATTCCTTTGGAAAGCAAAGACCCAAGAAAAAACAGGAGGCACAGAATAAAAACTTTCCTTCGCTTCTCTTTCTCCGCTTTGAGGAATTTCAAATAAGTGATGAGCCCAGCTAAATAAAACATTCCATATAAAAGATCTTTTCGAGAAGTTATCCAAGCGACGGCTTCCAGTTGCATGGGGTGAACGCCAAACAACAATGCGACAATCACGGCAAGGTCGATTCTGTTGAAAAGCAGGAAAATAAAGAGGAATACAAGCGCGACGTTGATGAGGTGGAGGATAACATTTGTTGTGTGAAAAACATGCGGATTAAAACCATTGATGGAATAATCAAGCGACCACGACAAGACCACCATTGGGGTGTAACCTCCATTGTTTTCAAGCGTGGAAAAAATCTTCTTTGTGTTTTCGAACGAAAGGTCGTCAACGAGTTCGTTGTTCAAGACAAATTTCTCATCATCCCAATTGACCCATTCATTGTTTATGTTTGGCGCAACGACAAAAAAGGTAATGACAACACAGGCGATTAGCCAAAATCGTTTTTCAGAAAAAATTGAGAGGTCTTTGAGTGACTCCATAAAGCAAACGAATATAAAAAAACGTTTTGAGAAAGTGTTGCACTAGAACATTTAGGGGACTAAATGAGCGCGCTCAAGTCCAATTTACTTTTTATTTTTAACCTTGAAAATACCATTATTGAAAAATGAAAGAGCTAACAGAGGATGTCATTTTGAGTACGATTCTTAATTTTTTGGAAGAGATTAATATCGAAGTAAAGGAGCAAGAACTAGACGATACGACGCTTTTGCCGGGATTGGACATTTTCAAGAATACCATTCTGATGGATCGAAGTAGAATGAAGTACCCAGGCGATTTATTGCACGAAGCTGGACATCTCGCCGTTACAGCTGAAGAAGATCGCTCAAAAATTGGGACTCCTGAAATGCCGCCTGAATGGCCAACAGATGGTGATGAAATGGCAACTATTTTGTGGTCGCTCGCCGCTGCTGAACATTTAAAACTTCCCTTAGAATCAATCGTTCATAAGCACGGATACAAAAATGAATCAGATTGGATTGTTCAGGAATATAGGAATGGTAATTATATTGGTTTGCCTTTGCTTGAGTGGATGGGATTATGCACAACAAAGGCTTCAGAGGCTACCTCAGTATTTCCTACAATGTTGAAGTGGTTGAGGTAGTTCTACAACAGAAGGTGCTTCTGTTTCCGTTTTTCCTGAATTTTCTTGGTGAGAATGGAACTCAACCATGCGCTTCCAGAACCAATTAAAGCTCCGAAAAAAACATCCGAGGGATAGTGAACTCCCAAATGCATGCGTGAGTATCCAACGGCACAAGCGTACAGATGTGAAGGAACAATAACATACCATTTCGGATACGAGATGCTCACCGAAGTGGCCACGCTAAATGCCATTGATGTATGACCAGAAGGAAAAGCTGGACTTCCTGCGGGAGCTAACTTCTCAATCTCAGGATGTGTTATAAAAGGACGATCTCGATTGATTCCATATTTCAGCGAGGTGGTGAATATCGTACTTGTAATCAAAGCGCCTGTGGTCATCAATGCATTACGTGTGAGCGCACGGTCTTTTTTTATCAACCCAACGGTCAACAGAACAGCGGGTGTACCAATGCATAGTGGAGAAGTGGAATGTGTAATTCCCAGAAAAGTCTGGTCTAATTTTGGGTTTCGCTCAACGTTTATTTTTCGCAATAGCTGAATATCGGAGGCCTGAGCATAGGAAGCGCTTTGCATGGAAAAGAAGAGAAAGAAGAGAAAGATATGCTTCATGGTACAGTCGTGATGACCCCTAAAATTAAGAATAAGGGATTAGAGTTTCACTAAACGGTAATTGAACGTGGTAATCCTCAGTGTTTAACGATTGCCCCAGCGCTTATTTTTCCATCCAAACTGAGTGAATAATAATAGAGGTTTGAAGGAACATCATTACCGGAAAGATCTTTTCCATCCCATTTGAATTCAGTTGATCCTGCAGGAAGTTTGCCTTCATGAACCTTCTTTATGAGATGTCCTTTTGAATCGTAAATGAAGAGCTGAGCATTTGCAGAAATCGTAAGGTCTAATTTCAGCTTTGTTGAATGGGTAAAGGGGTTTGGATAAACCACTAGCGGGCTCTCTCCTACTTGAACTAGAGGTGCTTGAAGTCCAAGCATACTCGTAAAGATGCTATCCTGATTAATCAATTCATCGCCAACAGCATAACGCATAAACTGGGCAAATACTAAGAACATTTCGTCGTTTGAGTTGTAGCCAAAGCAGACAGTATCTGGCGGTGAATTGGGGTTGTTCGGATTACCTACCGTATTGTCATAAATGGCTCTGGCATGGAAAGAACTGGCTACAGGTATTTTTTTGAAATAATCGAAGTAATAGAAGTTTTGCCACTCAAAATCCCAGTCTTCAATATTGATAAGGGGAATTTCATTTTGCACCGTTGTTTGCGACCAGACTTTTATTTCCTTTCCCAAGAGGTGCATGTGCGGAAAAACACTGAGCATCGTTACTCCTTCTGGAAAACCAATAATGTTGTAGCTAATATCCTTGTAAACTGTATCAATGCTATTGGGGTCTATACAGAAATCGTTGTTATTTAAAATAGGTGCAGTATATATTTCACGGATGTTGTTCGTATCCGAGTGAAAATAGATGTTAATAGAAGTACTGTCCTCCATTCCCGCTGACCCTTCTGGATAGTGCAAACTGAGTATAATGTTCCCCCCAGCTGGAAGTGTCATACCCGATTTAAATGTCGTGGAATTGGGAAAAATAGTTGGTATTCCACCGGGAGAATAACCCGTGAGGATTTTTTCTTGAAATGGTCCTAGACAGGAACCTGAAGTGTCTGTTCCGAAAGAATTGTCTTCATCATAATATACGATGCAGTGGTGAACAATATTCCGATTTCCAGGAACGATTTCCATTGCTCTAATTTTTTTAACGTCACTTAGGTTCGTGGGTAGTGAAAAGCAAACATTGTCGTCGCTTGTTGCTGTTGCATTACTTGAATACGTTGGAATGGTCAACTTTAAATCGGGTGTTCCAAGAATTCCTTCGGGCGAGTAATAGGGTGGCGGAGGCGCAAGCGCTGGATTTCCCTCCAGACTTCCTTCCAAGTACCAATCGAGGATGGTTTGGCGTTGACCTGCAGTAAGAATTCGTTCATGTGCGTACCGCTGATAATTGGTGTCGGCACTCCATGGTGGCATTTCGTCAGCAAGGATAACATTGTAAATTTCGGAAGTTTCAGCTAAGGCTGATGAATAATCCATTAATGAAAAAGGACCGATTCCGTTGTCGTTGTGACATTCTGTGCAAGATTCATAGAAAATAGGTGCTACATCACTGGCCCAGGTAGTCTGTGCTATTGAATTTCCAATTGATGTAATACTAATGAGAACCGCAAGGGCGAGCTTCATAGAGTTGGAGATGAGTTTACATTTTTTAGCGGTGCGAAGTTAGCATAATTGTGAAGAAGGGAGTTGTTTCGTCTTACGCAGAATGTTATTGTCTATTCAAAATTCTAGTTAACCTTATTCATATTTGCATCGTCAAGTACATAACTACGTTCTAGTAAATTTGAATCCATGAAAATTACACTACTCTTCGCAGCATTGTTTATGGCACTTGGAAGCTACAGTCAAACGGCCAGTCAATAAATGCGAAGATCATGGTTCATTAAAGAATTTTGAATGGAAATGTATGGGTAAATTCCAGCCAGTAAATAGTTGGGTTTCTCATTAAAAACTAGTTTGTTACACTGAAAATAATTACCACGGTAAATAATTTCTGTTAATTCGTAGTTTAATTGATAAATAGTCTTTAAGTTTAATCTCATAGAGAAAGATTAAGGTCATGAGTTTAAAGAAAGTTACACGAATATTACCAGCGGAGAAGATTGATATGGGAGGATTTCCAGTCAAACAAGCACTTCCAACAAACCAAGTTTCACAAGTAGATCCGTTTTTACTTTTGCATCACGCGAGAGTGAAACCGATTTACGATCGTCCTGCCAAAACTCAAGGAGTTGGACCGCATCCACATAGAGGTTTTTCACCCGTTACTTTTGTCATTGAAGGAGAAGTTCATCACCGAGATAGTAGAGGGCATAGTCAGGTAGCGAAAGCAGGGGAAGTTCAATGGATAAATTCAGGCGCGGGAATTATCCACAGCGAACGTCCCTCAGAGGATTTGATTGCGAACAAAGGAATGCAGGAAATCATTCAACTTTGGATTAATACGCCAGCGGATAAAAAGATGCTTGAGCCTCAATATGTACATGTGCCAGAAGACGAAATCCCTCGAATTAAGAGCGAAGATGATCTTACCGATTTGAAGCTAATTTCGGGAAGCTATAGCGGATCGGAAGGCAAAATAAAGGCACAAAGTGATTTGCTGATTTTGTGGGCAAATGCGAAAAGTGGTGCTTCAGTCGAAATAGAAATTCCAGAGGGTTACAACTCGACGGTGTATGCAATTAAGGGTGATTTGAGAATTGAAGGACACGGAGTAATTGACGCGGAGAGTTTGGTTGTTTTTGGCGATGAAGGGAATACCCTTGTTGTTGATGCAAATTCCGATTCCCAATACATCGTTTTAGCGGGATTGCCGATCAATGAGCCAATGGCACAGCACGGACCGTTCGTTATGAATACACAAACGGAAATTATGGAAGCTATGCGCGACTATCAAATGGGAAAAATGGGAGTTTTGATCGAAGAAGATTAATTGCACGTTTCTACCTTCGACGCAGTCAGCAGGGTTAATTCCCTACACATCTTTAATGGATTTGCCACTTTTAGATCTAGTGAAAAGGCACTAATTCTCTTTTTATGAAAGTGTTATGAGACGTTTTGTTGCCTTGCGTCGATGGTTTTAGTGCTTGTAATTTTAGCGTTGATCACTTAAAAAAGCCAGCTGAAAAACGTAGCATGTGTGAGTTTGTAGTGTTAGTCATAGAATAGCCAGGATAATAAGAACTAGAATATACTTTTCTTCCATAGTCGTAAGCTATGCCAAATAGCGCCCCTTTTACCCTGAATTTTAATTCTGGTGAAATAGCAAATCCGACTTCAGAGATATTGTCGAAATTTAGGCGTGGGCCAACGCTTAAATTAAATTCAGCGATGGAACCGTTTTTTCTTTTCCATGCATTTGCCCAGCCTATATGTAAAGGATCAAGATACCAAACTTGCGTTGTAAATTCCGCTCGTGCATAATTGACGATAATTCCTGTTTTGTAGCGTTCATTCTTAGAAAAATACCATTTATTACCAACGCTAATTCCAATGCCAATGGTAGTATATTGATGACCATAGTTAGACACTCCTCCTGGGTAAGAATCTTCAGTAGTATAATCCCAAGCACCAAATGGCAAGGTCCCTTCTAAATAAAATGAATACCGTTTGATGGGGTTCTTCTTAAATGTATCCGATTCTGGAAGGAAAGGCGATGGTTCAACGATTTTAGGTTCTTCGGGAATCTTTTTTTCAGGATTGAAGATAACCGTGTCGACATCCTTTATTTTCAGTTCTCGGGGCACTGCGCAATCTTCACAACACAAAAAGTAAATTACTTTGTTACGCGTAAGTTCTTGCACATTCACGAGCTTAACGGATCCATCGTTCATGATAACACTATCGCAGAACTGAGGCACCTGAGCATCTGACTGTGCCGCTACGTTCAGCACAAAAAATGAAGTAATTAGGACAAGTGTTATTTTCATTTTACAATGTTTCATTCATAATTAGTATGCCTTGAAAAAATGCAAATTATCGTGTCAAAGCTAATTGTTTTTCAATTAGGCTTGGATTTGACTGGTCTCACTTCTTCGATTTGGTTAGTTGACGTACTTGTTCATCTGACAATAGCTCTTGTGTTAGATGCAGAGAACAATACCTCCCCCCAATTTTTAATGCCAAATCATTAAGAATCATTTTTTCAACTTCAGAAACTCCACCCTCGATTTTTTCAATGGGCTGAATCAATACAACCAGCATGGGATTAATCATTCCAAGAATGATCTTGCGCTGAAGTTATGATTGAAAGAAGAATCTGTCTAACTTAGTCCCATTAAGACTAGATCATGCATGCATTAGTAATATCGGGTGGCGGAAGTAAAGGAGCATTTGCAGGTGGTGTTGCAGAATACCTAATAAAGGACCGTAATATTAACTATGATATTTGGGTGGGCAGCAGTACTGGGGCATTGCTGTTAAGTCATTTGGCATTGGGCGAAGTTGATAAGATCAAGCAAGTATTTACCAATGTCCGACAAAAAGACGTTTTTAACATTAATCCTTTTCATATTAAAATGAAAGATGGTTTAACGCAAGTACGCATCAACCACTTCAATACGCTTAGAACGTTTATAATGCGTCGTAACACTTTTGGTGAAAGCAAGAATCTTAGGAAGTTACTGTACAAAACACTTACCGAAGAAGATTTTGAGCGGCTAAAAGAGCAACAAGAAAATATCATCGTTACGGTATCAAATATTACCAAAAGCAAAACGGAATACAAGAATAGCATGGACTGTTCCTATGACGACTTTATTGATTGGGTCTGGGCATCTGCGAATTACGTTCCCTTTATGAGTCTGCTGAGTAAAAATGGCTGTGAGTACGCCGACGGAGGCTTTGGAGCACACACACCAATACAGGCAGCAATTGATCGCGGTGCAACTTCTATAGACGTCATCGTACTAACAAAGGAGGAAAAAGATATTTCTCATCCACCATCTACGAATGCATTTGATAGCTTAATGAAGGTTTTTGAACAGATGACCTACCAGATTTATCGAAACGACATCAACATTGGAAATCTCAAGGCTAAAATCAGAGATGTCAAAATTAGATTTTACCACGTTCCACGTGTACTTACAGAGTTTCCATTCGTTTTTGATCCAGAAATAATGACTGCATGGTGGCAAGAGGGATATGAATATGCCAAAAAGGAGAATCCACCGCAAGAGATTTTGAAGAAGGAGTAATTGTTGGTGCTGTATTTTCTTTATAAATCGCTCGTAAAATATTCCTTTTAAATTTTTAGTTCTTTCTGAAGCAGGCTAATACTTAGATTTCCTTCAGTATCCGTTTTCACATAATTAGGTTCTGGTAAATGTCTTAATTGAAGATGAGGATGATATACCGTTTTTTTGCCTTTACGGAAATAAGCACACATTACAGAAAAACTACTATTAGAACAAACTAAAATATCTGCTTCGACGAAGGCTCTAAAAATGTTATGGATTTGATCATAGTTTTTTTCCTCACGATCTGATCCAATTAGAACGGTTGTGTTTTTTCTACCATCAAAACGCTCCAAAATATCTTCTGAGTTTTCTTTTTCTGTATAAATACGAGACTTAACATTATCTATTCCATAAGCTTTTTCAATGTGAATCAGAATATTTTCATAATAATCCATGTCAAACATATATCGCACTGCAAATGGACTCGTGAAGTGATGTGGAAATTTTTCTCTATCGTAATCTGTTCCTCTGTTAATGTGCATGGCAACTTCTATTGAACTATTTAATTTCGTGGCGCTTAACGAGTGCTGGTCATTAAAGTTCTGCGATATTTCATGTTGAATTTCAGAAAAGACATCCCGTTCCAATTTACCTTCTTGAAACCAAGGAATTGCTTGAAACGGGTGAATTCGTAAGGCATTTTCAAGAATCACCAAAGTGTCTTTGTCATTTTTAGGTAACGCTTTTTCAAAATATTCAATCAACTCAGCATGATCTTCAATTCCACACCAAAGTGGCCCTTCAACTCTTACAATGTTTTTATATCTCGAATTACGATCCTTTACTTCTAGAACTGGATGATTGTATCCAATTCCAAAATAATCCAAATAACCATAGGGGGTATGAACATAATTTAGGTTAAATAAGCGTCCTATAGTGAGACCTCCTAAAGCGTCTTTCAGTTGATGTCCATGATTTCCTCCCGAAGTATATTCTATTGTAAAGTCCATTTGTATTCTTTTATGAAAGTCTATTTCACCACCTTATTTAGATAATTGCATGAATCAAACATATTGTTGATATGATCTTTGCCTTCTAAATATTCATACCCATGCCTTTTTTCTTTGCTTATTTCACTCATTCGATCCACATACCCTTCGTGTTTTTTGTATAAATAATCTTTGCCTAGGTATTTGTAATGCAGTAGTTTAAGTTCCATTAATGGATCTACAACATTGTTTTCATAAAACACGGGATAGGATAAATGTGCACCAGGTCTGTAGTTAATCTCTTTTACTCTCTTCGGATCAAAAATGATTTTCTTGTCAAATCGACAAGATTTAACTCCATGTTTAACTTGTTCCGTTATCAACTTGTCGTAGTTAGTTGGAAACTCCTCACTCATCATATTGTAGCCAATAATCATAGGCATAATTATACCTTTTTCCTTCGCCAAGACTAACTTTTCCAATAAATTCTCATCGTATAGAAACTCGTCCATATCGCAAACAATAACATAATCTGCGGTGCTTTCTTTCCAGCAATTATTTCTTGATTCGGTTAATCTGTCTTCTACAAATTCATTTCCTGAATCCAATTGTCTGAATTCTACATTTTTGAATTTACGCGCTAAGTTGAGTGAATCATCGGTACTGTGATTATCAATGATTATTATTTTGCTGCATATTTTTGAATAATAGTTTAGCGTATGCGAAATAATTTTTTCTTCATTAAAGCAAAGCAGATAAACTTCAATAGTAATGTCTCTATTTAGTGTCATGATTTTTTTTCTGTAGCATTTTACGCAAAGATCTACGTGAGATTCTTTAGTCTCTGAAATCTTTAATCAACGGAGTTTTAGAGGTAGTTGGATCGTTATACAACTCAGATTCAGATACAATTTCAACTTGTACATTTAGCAAAGCAGGACTGATTTCTAAAACCAAGCTTAGCTCATGTTTTACCTTTTTGAGGATGGCCTCTGCTTCTTGTTCGTTGCAATCTGCTTTTACTAATAAAAATTTAAGTTCTGTTTGAAATGCCTCTTTCATGGAAAGCTGAATTTGAAAACGATCTACACTTTCCAAAAGCGTGTCAAAATCATTAACAAAATAGGAGTTTGCTAGTATAGAAAAGGACTTAGCTTCTCTAGATTTTAATGTTAGGAACTGTTTGTTGTTTTTGTTTTCTAATCGACCAATATCACCTACAAAGTACCTGAAAAGAGGAAATCGTTCTCGGAGTAAATTAGTAACCACGACCTTTCCAACACCTTCTTCATCGGGATCTTCAATTTCAACAATAATATCGTCTAACACTTCAAATGACATGGATGTTTCAGAATAGGTTGCCCATCCCCAAATTCCAGTTTCAGCGGCCCCATACAAGGAATAAATACACTTTATATTGAATGCCTTTTTAAACAATTCTACTTGTGACTTCAATAAATACTCACCTGCATACATTAATTCATCGACCTCAATACTTAAATTATTGTCTAACAAATAATTTGCAAATAATGTGAATATCGAAGGAGTTCCAATTAATATATTCGGTTTAAATTTTAATGCTGCAGTGTGCATGAACTCATAAGATGCATTCGAGCCAGTTGCGATAGTTGTAGCATCACATCTCTCAAGAATATCATCTAAAATAGATGCTGAACGATACATCGTACTATAACTAAATAGGTTTAATGCGATTGTTTTGGAGGAAAACATACCGTATTTGAGCAATTCAGTAGCTACTAGTTCTCGTTGATACAGATTCTCTTTGATGTCAACTGGGAAAACTACAGGTTTATCCGTTGACCCTCCAGAACGAACTAAATAAACGCCTTTCGATTCGCTGTGGAGATCAAATTTAGTGTTAAGTATATCTCGCAACGTATGTTTCTCAATTGGAGGAATGTTTGAATCTGGATCAGTGTTTTTGTAATACTCTTTAAAAAGAGATGATTCTTTTACAATGGAAAAATAATCCTGTAATCTTTTATTTATCATGTTCTATTTATTGAGTTTTCGCAGACAATAGTAATAGAGTTGGTTGCGGTATAAATGTTTATACTTAAAAATGAAAATCAATTTCTGTTTCGTGGAGTTGAGGTTTTTCACACTATACCTTAACCAACGTTTGCCAACAACTCCCATCATCAATTTGTCATAATAATCTTTACTCCCTTTGCATGTGATCAGTAGTGGCGGATAATGAATTTCATCCCAACGTTTAAATTTTTTACGAGATGCACTTCCCGGAACTTCTCTTACTTTTAAACGATTCCCCATAAGGAGTGCAACGCTCTTGCTGTTGGTTTTCATCACCTCTTTTAAAACGCGAAACCAGTAATCTATTCCTTCGTAAAAGTTACGTTTTTCATAAAATGTTATGGACTCCATCCATTTTCTTTTTACAAACAAATTGCTTCCTACACCCATTAAAAAATGCATGGAAGTAACCACTTTTAAAGGCTCCTCCATTCGATAAGCATCATGAACAAGAGGTGTTAATTTTTGGTTTAGCTTTTCTAGATTTGGAGAAAGACCATTGCTAGGAAAAAAGTGAAGACCTACCACCAAAAAGTCAACGTCATGGGATGTCATCAAAATGTCAGTCGTACTTATCAAATCAGAGGCGTAAAGGTCATCAGCGTCTAAATAGCTAACAACATCTCCTGTCGTTTTTTTAAACCCAACATTTCTGGCAAAACCAACGCCACGGTTTTCTTCCAACTCAATTATTTCTACTCTTATGTCTTTAAATTGAGGTGCGTTTTCTTCAAGAAAGTCTCTTACTATTTGCAGGCTTTCATCGGTGCTTTTGTCATCAACAATAATAAGTTCGGATGGCAACTTAGTTTGATTGATCAATGATAACAAAGTCTCTTCTACATAAGGAGCCTTGTTGTATAGAGGCATTACTATTGAAAAATTCATAAGAGATTTGATATTACACTAGGTATAACATATCCTCCGTTGTGCACGTTGATTACACTTTGAGATGAACCTCTAAAGATTCCAGGTCCAAACGATTGTGCATTGTAAAACAGGAGTAGACCAACAATATTTATTGATTCTGTTTTATCATCCTGTTCTAAGTCAAATAATTTTTGATCTACGTATTCCTGGATCATGTAGTTTTTCCATTCTTTTGAAACAACGTTGTTCCATGTTTCAGGAGTACAATCATTTTTCACATAGATGCCAATGCCTCTACCTCCGCTATTCTTTTTAAGCACCCAATTTGAAGCAGAATTAATCACTTCGTTTCTTCTTTTTTCTGAGTCTAATGTGTACGAGGGGATAAGGAAACGTTTCAAAAAGTCATAATCTTCATCCTTTATATAATCACGCATTATTTGTTCATCATATAAAACAGAGAGGATCCGTTTATCATGTACCAAAATTAAAGTCCGAATGTCATTCAAGCATTTTTCAGAATCAATTAAGCCTTGGAGCACTTCTGGACTCATTTTTTTTAGTTCTTCCCTGTCCATTTCAAGAACGAACTGAGTAGCAGTTGCACCATTTACGGTGAGTTTACCAGCTGTTATTTCCAATTCCTTCAGAGAAATATCTTTAACCGAAAATCCCTGTTTGGTTAGTTCATTAAAAAACTGATAGGCTTCAGTCCCTCCTTCAAGATCATGTACGTAAAACAGATTCTTACTTGAATCTAAGTCATTTGAAATAGTTGAAACGAATGAAGCTTGTTCAAAGAGCGTTCCGTTATTGTCTTCATTAATTGGCAGGAGTTTATTGAAAATTTGTCGTGTATAGTAACTAAGCATCCATCCATTAATTGGATATCGGCAACCAATTTCACAAATTTTTAGCTGTCCACTTTGATCAAAAACAAAATCTGGCCGATACATACCTACTTGGTATGGCTTAGATTCTGCCAGTCGTAATATTGATTCCAATTCATCATCCAATTGATAAATTTCACGAATCCGTTTGTCATTAAAATAATTAAGAACAATTTTTTTTATTACATCGTTTAAGACTTCACTTAGCCGAGAGTACACTTTTAATTGAAAAGGATCCACAAGCATAGGAACGTTCAAAAAAGTATTTTTTCCCTTAAATGGAATTTCTTCAAAATATTCTTTCAACTGCAGTATTAAATCGGAGTAACTAACGACTTTTTTTGATAGCGAATATCCATCCGATAAATCATTCGGAATCATGCTTTTAATTTCAGCCATTCGATCTGCTAAAGTTGTTGTTGTAATGTTTTTGCTTCAGAAATTTGTTTGTCTAGAGCTCCCATTACGTTAGATTTAAGAGTTAAATAATCTGTGATTATTTCTTCTAAATTGTACTCTGAAACATCAACATCAAATGCCTTAGAATAAGAGTAAACAGCATCTACGGCGTGGAAAAAATGATCTTTTTCCGTTGCTCCACAATGTACTCTAATCCAAGCTAGCGAAGAATTAATTTCTTGCTCCGTAAGGAGACCATCAGCCCTTAACCAACTTTCAAATTTTGGAATGATGTACTCAACCTCTCCATGCGTGTAAATTTCATGAACAAGTGTCGTCAACAAACCTATCATAATGTCTTTATCTCTCAAAGAATTTTTATCCTTCCAGGCCTTAAACGCTTTCGCTTCATCACTCAAATATTGATTTGAAAGCCAAGAATCATCTCCAACAATATTCGTTGCCATTGTATAAAATAAATCAGAATGTAATACGCGTCCAACTACTGCAAGATCCTCATCAACAATTCTATTTAGACTTGCTACTGACTTAAATAAATCATGTTCACTTTTAATTGGTTTGTCTTTATGTACTAGCATGGTCATCCTGTTGCTTAATCCAGCAACAGTCATAGCGCTATTGTTTGTTTGGCTCCAACTTTTAAAGAAAAGGTTTAAGGTTTCTTTTTCTTGTTTCTTTTCCGTTAAATGTATAAATGAGTTTTCAATAATTGAGAGGTTGTCCGTTTGTAATGGAAAGTAACTTAATAATTGTGTTTTAACGTGGCATTCTGCCATTTGATCGATCACAGGGGTAATAATGGAAATTAGGTTTTTCATTGGAATGCAATTTAAGTTTTAGTGCTATGAAATGTATACTTCAATACTAATAAAAATGGCATGACAATACAACGGTATAAATACCTTTTTAAGCAGGTATTTATACCTGATTAAAATTCTTTAATAATGGGGCACGATCTGCAGTAATATTCAATTGTTCTTTTAGGGGAACTCAAGTCACAACTTATCAACACTGTTTCCAAGTTATCAACGCTGAACCGATTTAGCTAGGTTGTTTCAAAGAAAGGTGTATCTTTGCACTCGCTTGATTTAAAACGGGTTAGTAAAAAAACAAGTTTAGTAAAGAAGCGACACTGAGGTTGACTTAAGAACACTACTACACTATTGTTAATAAGGGTGAGGATTTTTAGTCCAAATCACCTGAATTTATAAGTAAACAGAAATGAATCTTTTTAAGAAAGTGTGTTTTGTTCATCTAGTTTTGTTCATCTCTTCGTTTCAGATTGGTGCCCAGTTGGATAGTGATAAACTTGGTTTTCAAGAACATTATGAAAGTGGAAAAATCTATGTGACCGCTTCAAAAGACGGAGTGCTAGCGCATAACACATCCCAAAAACTCTATTCCAATATAGAAGCATTGAATTCATTTATCGATGAATTTAATATTATAGAATTCACACAACTTATTCCTGGTCTTCCTGAACATCAGGATATGTATGTAATGCAGTGTAATTGTGATGAAGACGATTTATTGAAAGCTGTTTCTGCCTTACCACAGTACTACACAATTCCAGAAAAGGTACGTATTCCTCAACTACTTTATACACCGAATGATTACACGACTGCATTTAACGGAGATTGGGCATTAGACTTGATTAATGCAAAGGAAGCATGGGATATACAAACAGGAGACCCAAATGTGATACTCGGAATTAGCGATAACGGCTATGAGCTTAGCCATGAAGAATTGGTCGGGACCTATGTGCAAGTGCAAAACTCGAACGTACCAATGGCTCACGGCACAGCAGTTGCACTCATCGTTGCAGGAAATACAGACAATAATGCAGGCAAAAGCAGTATAGGATTCGATTGTAGTTTGGCACTTTGGAATGTTACTTTGGGCCAAGTTGCTCTAGCAGCGAGTAATGGTGCGCGAGTTATAAATATGAGCTGGACAACGGGATGTTCACCAAGTAGTTATGAGCAGGCACAAGTAAATCTTGCGTTGTCATTTGGAACAATGCTGATTGCCTCAGGTGGCAATGGAAATAGCGCACCTTGTTATGATGCTTCTACATCTCTTTACCCAGCGGCATACGATGGTGTTCTTGCAGTAAGTAGCGTTAATGTTAATGACAGTCATGAAGCAACACCTGGCGATCCGTCATCTACACATAGTCACTATCCAGAGATAGATCTCGTTGCTCCAGGCTATGATGTTCCTATAGCAGGAATGGGAGGCACTTATGTTACAAGCAGTGGAACTTCACTTGCCGCACCATTCGTTACAGGAACTGCTGGGCTTATATTTTCCGAAAATCCTGGCTTTACAAGCGATGAAGTAGAGCAAATTCTTAAATGTAGCGCGGATAACATAGATACTCAAAACCCTTCTTATGTTGGGTTACTTGGAGCGGGTCGATTGAACGCCGGCGAAGCGCTTAAAACGGCACGAAATTTTACTTCACCTGCGATCGTAACAAATTGCAATAGCACAGGCTCGGCTTCTATCGAAACACTGGGGAATGGAAATTATAGTTTTTTATGGAGCACAGGTGAAACGGGTGATAGTATTTCTGGGTTAACTGGGGGTACGTATTCAGTGGAGATGACTCATCAGTGTGGTTTTTCTAAATCTTTTGATTTTGTTATTGACCCAGTTCCAGTTGTGAGTGCTGGTTCTGACCATTTAGTTTGCGAAGGAGATAATGTTACCCTCTCTGCGTCAGGATCCGATGCGGTGTATATATGGGACCATAGAATTGTGGACGGCTCGTCTTTTTATCCGATGGTTGGTACAACAACGTATACAGTAACAGCGTATGGTACGAATGGATGTACAAGCGTAGATCAGGTTGATGTAACGGTTAATCCCATGCCATCAACTGAAATTGATCTGGACCAGGTTCTTTATGAAAACACAGCTTTAACAGTTATCGAATCTGATGCACAGTATCAGTGGCTCAATTGTGAAAAGAATTACGCAGCGCTCGTTGATGAAACAAGTCAGACATTTATCGTTAAATCAGATGGTAATTATGCTGTTCAGGTAATGAAGGCTGGCTGTATTGATACAAGCGTTTGTACCTTAATCACACTGCTCGGGACCCCAGAAGCTGAAATGGATGGACTCACTGTTTCACCAAATCCAACTGAAGGGATTGTCAACATCACTCTTGGTGACATCTACAACCAAGTTTCTGTTACAGTCCTTGATGCTACGGGAAGAATTGTCCATGAGGAATCCAATGAAAACAGTTTTGAATTAAACCTATTATTAGACCAGCCACCAGGACTTTATATACTCAAGATACTGTCAGATTCAAAGCAGGCAAACGTACGGATCATAAAGAAATAGAGGGTTATTTACTTTTAATTATAAGATATTCTTGCTCTTTAACTCTTGTTTGAGCCTTATTTACGCATGGTATCTCTTGAACATGACGCAGTCAGGGCAAGCACGCCAAATCCAGAAAAACATTTGAAGATAAAGGCGTTAAAAAGAATCAATACGCGACAAAACGTGCAGACTGTCGCGACTGCCCAATAAAGACGGCTTGCATTGGGAAGGCACATGAGAAGCGTATTGATATTACGTATTACAAGGAGGAATATGATCGAGGAATAGCACGCTTGAAAACAAAACAGGGCAAACGATTTAAGTTTATTCGAAGCTCCACGGTTGAACCTGTTTTTGGATCATTGACCCAGTTCTTCGGGATGCGAAAAATCAATACCATTGGCATTAAGCAGGCTAACAAAGTGATGCTGATGGCGGGAACAGCCTATAATTTGAAAAAGTACTTGAAATTTGTTGAGAAAAAGGCAAAAAGTAAGGCGGAAGAAGTGAAGGTCTTTTTGATGTTATTTTTTGATCGAATTAGAGGTGAAATGATGCTCAGTATGATCATCAAAATTTAGTATTAAAACGATAAAAGAATAGCCGAACCTCCTAAGAAACGCTTAATTGAGGTCACTTTTGGTCATATTCAAGAGGTTGTGCAACGGTTACTGCTGTTAGTGTTACTTCATTTCTTTTTTCAGTGAAGGGTCAATATTCATTAATTTCAATGAATCCAATTGCCTTTTTTCTTCTTCATTTAAAGAACGATCATTTCGCGTAATCAATATTGATACAAGTTTTGCAGAGTTTAACGTTTGTTCTCCATACTTTTCTTCATTTCCAAGAATGAACTTACTTGCTCTTAAAGACAGTTCGAAATCTTCAGTTTTAAATGCTGAAATTAAAGTTAATGCATTAATAATTAGGAGGTACGGCGCTCGATAGTTGATCTTTGATAGTTGTTTTAATACAGCACTATATTCCTGAAGGTCAAACAAAACCAAGGTCTTTCTATAATGAAATTCATTGTCGTTTGATTTTAGCTCTAGTGCTTTGTTAATCGCCTTTAAAGCCTTAGAGTTCTTCCCGATTTTTCTGTAAATGAAAAAAATTTCCTGATAAATATATGCAAGGAAGTTACTGTCTGCTTCCGTGTAGAGTGCTTCTTTTAAAAGCTTAAGTGCCTCTTTATCACGATCTAATTTACTTAGCGTTTGTGCCTTATTATATCTACAGAAATTTTTCATTTCAGTGGAACAATTTCCAGAAAGAACTTTGTCAAAAGTTCCCAGAGCCTTATGCAACGAGTCAACATTAAAACTTAAGTGAAAATCTCCTCCTTGGGCGTAAAGGGTTTTGCACGAATCTTCGTTATTACTTTCTGATTGAGCAGAGGATACCGTACTCAGAAAGAAAAAGGCAATTAACGAAAGTATTTTTACTGTCATCTTCATTAACACTAACGTTTCTCAGCTAAGAAGTCGTAAGGACTTTTTACTGAGATTATTCTCTAAAGTTAATAATGATTTTCTACCAAGGATTATGGTTACGAAGTGCAAAATCCTTATGCTTTTTAGGTGTTGTGCCTGTTGCACAACCAAGTTGTGAATAAGCTCTTATAATTCCAAATAAATCAGATTTCGATATTTCTTATCTTGGGTTATGCAAGGCAAAAAGGACTATCAAGAGCAACTATTCACTAGCTTTCAGCTAAGTAACCATGTTCCAAAGGACAACTTCTATCGTCGTCTATCAGAAGTTTTAGAT
>CAJQJL010000060.1 GCA_905478665.1 uncultured Flavobacteriales bacterium | reverse complement strand
TATTACGCGTGATTAAATTCAATGCTACAATCTATACAAAACTGATGCACAACTATACGATAGCATAGTTATTTGCAACGTCATAATTCAGTGCATTCATTTCATCGTAAATGGCCACTGAAGCAACATTCGTTTCCTGCATTTTGCCACCAATCATCAAGACGAGTCCAAACTCCCCTATTGTATGTGCGAATGTCAATAGCACTGCGCTCCAAATAGAGCGCTTCATGTTTGGAAGCAATACATGCCACAGCGCATTCCAACGTGATTTCTTCAAGAGGTATGTCGATTCAACAATGTTTCGTGGGATTGTTCTAAATCCATTAATCATTGGACTTAACATAAATGGTGTGCAGTAGATTACAGATCCCAACAAGATTCCCTCAAACGAAAAGGCAAAAGAGATTCCAAACGTATCTTCAAAAAACGCCCCAACGGCACTTTCTGGCCCCAAGTAACTGAGGTAATAAAAACCAAGAACGGTGGGCGGCAAAATAATCGGAAGCATTAAGATACTTTCAAGAAAAATCTTCCCTTTCCACTTCGAAAAGGCGAGAAAGTAACTGATTGGTATAGCAATAACGAAAAGGATCAGTGTGGTGAACACGGCCAATTTGAATGTGACAAGAAACGGTGTATAATCCACTATTCTATTCTATAACCAAAATGAGTCAGAACGTTCTTACAGTTTTCTGATTTTAGAAATTCAACGAACTTCCTTGACTCTTCAGGGTGTTTTTCTTTACCATTCTTTAAGATCAATACTCCTTGTTCAATCTTCGAGAAATAATCAGAATCAGCCTCAATAAAGTTGTACTTATTTCCAAATTTAGCAATAAAAGAATAGCTGGTAAACGCTGCATCAACTGCCCCGGTTGTCAAATACTGATTGACTTGCCCAACACTTTCTCCGTAAATTATTTTGTCTTCGTACTCTTCAAACAATTCTGTGTTTCTCAAATACTCCTTTGCAGCCATGCCATACGGTGCCGTTTTTGCATCTGCCACAGCCACACGCTTGATTTTATCAGAAGCCAAAACCTCTTCGACAGTCCCATAATTTTCCCCTTTTCTGTAAACAACGGCCAAACGTCCATAGGCATATACTTCGGGGGACTCACCAAATCCGCTTTCAACCAATTTTTTAGGATAACGCATATTTGCAGAAACAAAAACATCGAAGGGGGCTCCTTTCTCAATTTGAGCTGTCAACATCCCCGATGAGTTTGCGGAAACTTCACATCCGATTCCATGTTCATTCTCAAACAAGACTGCAATTGAATCCATTGCAAATTGCATATTCGCTGCAACAGCTATTTGAATGGAATTTTGTTCCTCACTCGCACTTTTTTCTCCAGTGCAGGCAGCAAAGAAAAAGAGTACTCCAATAAAAAGTAATAGGTGTTTCATCACAGAAACAATATTAGCACTTTTCTATGATCTAACCTTTGTTGAGAAGCGAAACATTTTCAAAATAGTGCACAAAAAAAGCCTTACCGAAATCGGCAAGGCTTTCCATAAAAAGTGTATTTCTTAACCGTTCAATGCTTCCGCACCACCAACGATTTCTAATATTTCATTTGTAATTGCAGCTTGACGCGCTTTGTTGTATTGAAGTGTTAAATCACGCTTCAAATCACCTGCATTATCCGTTGCTTTGTGCATCGCCGTCATTCGAGCTCCGTGTTCTGAGGCGTTTGAATCAAGCAAAGCTTTGAACAATTGTGTCTTCAATGATTTTGGAATTAAATCTTCAACGATCTCAACTTTAGATGGCTCAAAGATGTAATCGCCTGCTGATGCTCCTTCTTCTTGATTGACAACAATCGGTAAATACTGCTCTTCCATTACTTCCTGAACAGCTGCATTCTTAAACTTATTGTAGACAACAACAATTCTATCAACCTTTCCTGCAGCAAATTCATCCATTAAGAACTGTGCCATCTCAGAAGAACGCTCAAATGATAAATCATTGAACATGTCCTCCGCTTGACCGATTCCTTCTGGGCGATAATTTACTTCGCTGCGCTTAAATGAATCATTGACTTTCTTACCAACCGCGATCAACTTTGTATTATAACCAGCATACTCATCTTTCAATAGAGCATTTACCTTCTTAATGACATTGTTGTTAAAACCACCACACAAACCTCTGTTTGAAGTAACGGCAACAATATATGCGTTCTTTACTTCTCGCTGATCTGAATATGCATTCTCCGAAAGATCTAGTGTTGCACTTAGGTTACCCAAAATCTCCTGTAGCTTCTCTGCATAGGGTCTCATTTGTGTAATCGCATCTTGCGCACGCTTTAGCTTAGCGGCAGAAACCATTTTCATCGCAGATGTGATTTGCATCGTTGATGAAATTGAGGTAATTCTGTTTTTTATTTCTTTAAGATTCGCCATCTTATTTTAGTTGAAAGTCTAAAGTTGAAAGTAGAAAGCCTTTAACCTTCTACTTTCCGCTTTTTACTAAAATCCAATTAATATTTTGCTGCCAATTCTTTCGCTACTGAAGCAAGAACATCTGTTTGCTCATCTGTATACTTCCCAGACTTCAAGGCATCCAATGTATCTCTGTGCTTCGCATCTAGGTAATCTAGGTACTCAGTTTCAAATGCTTTCACCTTCTCTACAGGAACATTCTGAATCAATCCTTTTGTTCCAACATAGATAATTGCAATTTGCTTCTCTACTGGGTAAGGATCTCCTTCCATTTGCTTCAAGATCTCAACGTTACGCGCACCTTTATCAAGTACAGATTTCGTTGCTGAATCCAAATCAGAACCAAACTTCGCGAATGCTTCAAGCTCACGGTACTGTGCCTGATCTAGCTTCAATGTACCTGCAACTTTCTTCATCGACTTAATCTGCGCATTACCACCAACACGCGATACCGAAATACCTACGTTAATCGCTGGACGGATACCTGCGTTAAACAAGTCACCTTCCAAGAAGATTTGTCCATCCGTAATCGAAATTACGTTTGTTGGAATATATGCAGAAACGTCACCTGCTTGTGTTTCAATAATTGGAAGTGCAGTCAATGATCCACCACCTTTCACTTTATCTTTCAAGCAATCTGGTAAATCATTCATTTGCGCTGCAATCGTGTCATCATTAATAACCTTTGCTGCACGCTCAAGTAATCTTGAGTGAAGGTAGAATACATCTCCTGGGTATGCCTCACGTCCTGGAGGACGACGAAGAAGAAGTGACACCTCACGGTATGCAACGGCTTGCTTTGATAAATCATCAAATACAATAAGTGCTGGACGACCAGTATCTCTAAAGAACTCACCTAC
>CAJQJL010000059.1 GCA_905478665.1 uncultured Flavobacteriales bacterium | reverse complement strand
ACATGAGTCGTTTTTTGCGAAAACATGGTTTTACCAATTTCAATGTTTTTAACCGAACTTTCGAAAAGGCAGAGAAATTAGCTTCTGACCTGACTGGTAATGCGCATCCGCTTTCAAACCTTTCATCATTTGATAAAGGGTTTGACATCATTATTACATGCACTGGATCAGAGAATCATATCTTGACACCTGAAATATACGATAGCCTTTTAATCAGCGAAACATCACGAAAAGTGGTGATTGACATTGCTATTCCTCAGGATTTATCACCAAAAATAATTTCTGCTCACAACGTCACGCATATCTCGGTAGAGGTTTTGCAAAAAATTTCCAATGAAAATCTTAAAGCAAGGTCAAAGGAAATACAGCATGTTGAAGAAATTATCACTGAGGCTTTGTTTGAATTCAAAAACATTCACCATGCACGATCTGTCGAGATTGCAATGCGCGAGGTACCAAATAAGGTGAAGGAAATTCGTGCTGCAGCTATGACCGAAGTCTTTAAGAATGAACTGAGTGAATTAGATCCAAATTCAATGGAGACATTGGAGAAAGTGATCGGTTATATGGAAAAGAAATACATAAGTATGCCTATGCTTATGGCAAAAGAAATTCTGCTTAAAAATCGTCTTTGATGAAACATGTTGTGATCGGATCAAGGGGGAGTGACCTTGCACTATGGCAAGCCTACTTCGTTAAATCTGAATTGGAAAAACTGAACTGCTCAGTTGAAATAAATATTATTAAAACACAGGGGGATAAAATCCAACACTTAAGTTTTGACAAGCTTGAGGGCAAAGGATTCTTCACGAAAGAAATTGAGGACGCTCTGTTGAATAAGGACATTGACCTCGCTGTTCACTCTCATAAAGATTTGGAGACAACACCTCCTGCTGGATTGAAAATTTCATGTGTCTCTGAAAGAGCGAATCCTTGTGATATTCTATTGGTAAACAAGGATGCCTTTGACACGACTCAGAAATGGTCGTTGAAGGCGAACGCAATAGTAGGTACATCTTCAGCACGAAGAAAGTCTCAGCTCTTAAAATATCGAACGGATGTAACGATCAATGACCTTCGCGGAAATGTGCCAACACGCATCGACAAGTTGCGTCAGGGGAACTATGATGCTATCCTATTAGCCAAGGCTGGAGTGGATCGACTCGAACTCGATTTAAGCGAATTTGAGGAAGTGGTATTGGACCCAACAGAATTTGTTCCAGCACCTGCGCAAGGTGTTTTAGGTCTTCAGATTCGAGAAGGAGATGATGAGCTTCATGCTGTATTGCAACAAATGAATTTCCCAGATGTTCAACAGCGGATCAATTTAGAGCGTAGGGTTCTCAACCTATTAGATGGTGGATGTCAATTGCCTTTGGGTGTGTATTGTAATCCTGAGAATGAACTCTACGTTTCTTATGCTCAATCACTGGATGGAAATTGTATAGACCTGCACTATTCTGTCACTGAATTCAATGGAATGGCCGAAGAGGTGATTTCTGACCTTCAGGCAAAAGCAAGTCTTGGCGCATAAAGTATTCATATCGAAAGAAGCTTCAGAAGTTCAAGAGTTAAACAACTTTTTGGATTCAAATGGTGATCGGCTCATTGCTCATTCCTTTCTTCATTTTGAAAAAGTCGAATTCGAATTGGAATCAGCATTCGACGTGATTTTCTTCGGAAGTCCACGTGCAGTGATCTTTTTCAAAGCGCAAAATATTATTCCAACTGGTGTACTCATCGCCTGTGCAGGTGCCAAAACAGCTGAATTACTTGAACATATTGGTCATCCTGCTGATTTTGTTGGTGTCAACAGTGGAAAGATGAAAGATGTTGCCGCAAAATTTAAAGAATGGTGTGGTGACAAGCACGTGCTGTTCCCTACGTCCGATTTATCCCTCAAAACCGTTTCTTCAGTTTTTGATGATTCACAAAAAACAGAGATCACCGTATACAGCACTCAAATTAAAGGCAAAGAAATTGAAGCCAGCGATACGTATGTTTTTACAAGCCCCTCAAATGTGAAGGGCTTTCTGGAGTCAAATACATCACTGCCCGAGAATGCTAAAGTTATCGCTTGGGGTGAAAGTACTGCAGCTGAGCTGACCGAAAACAACATTGTAGTATCTGAAATACTCGCTGTCGCTTCCATCGGAAGTTTGCTTACCTCTCTTCAGAAATAAGTTAGTCCAACTTAATCAACTTAATCGTCTCTGCGTCCTCTCCGATTTGGATTGTCAAGTAGTACATTCCTTCCGAAACCTCTTGCAAGTCAATCTGTTCTTGAACCATTCCCGAAGAATTTGTTCTGTTAAACGATTGAACGACTTTACCCATTCTATCCGTAACGAAGTAACGAACATCAGCCTGATTCTTCAATTCAAATTGAACATTCGCAGTTCCAGTAGTTGGATTCGGAAAAACATTGACTGTAATCGCATTTGCTTGATTGTCGAACAATTCCAAGGCACTTCCATGCGCGATGTATAATTCATTTGCGCTCCATGAGTCCGCATCCGAGCGAACCCAAACGAGGACATTCGCAGTAGAAGCGTATGAAGGTTGAATATTGTACGTAGCTGGCACGTTTATCAAATCATTAAACGGTGTAGCACTTCCAAAATCATCGCCAATCGCTGCTCTAGTCATTTTGTTTATATGAATACTATCAGATGTCAGTGGTGATAATCCCAAATAGAATTCAAGACCATCTCTTGACAATTGTCCCGTAGAAGCTTCATATCCTACTGGAGCTGTAATTGAATCGGCTAAAGTATATGTAGCTGGACTTGTATAAGTATACTTATAAATCTTAAACGGCCATTCATACACATAAAGCTCTTCTGCCCCAGGCGTAAGTGATGGACCATTCAAGTATCCACTTGTTCCACCAACTAGGTTTATTAGCGTGGCCGCACCGAAAGGGTTCGCTGTTGTCGTTCTGACTGCATGATACAATGAAGTTCCGTTGGCATAATAAATTTCAAGTTCGTCATTGGTCAACCAGCAACTGTTAATTCCTTGAAACATTGTTGGATCAACAAGTTGTTTGGCAGCAAAAGGAGAGTAGATGTCAGGTCTGGAAGTGAAGTACAGATCATTTGTTCCGCCAGTATTGTTTGTAAAATACAGACGCAATCCATCGTCTGTGATATAAGGATATGCATCAGCCTCTCCAACCGTATTTAGTTCAGTGAGTTCTCTAATTGTATCCAGCGTTTGCGCGAATCCGCTTGCTAAAAAAAGTGCGAATAAGGTAGTAAGTAAAGGTCTTTTCATAATAAATAAATTTAGGTTGCGCTCTAAACGCGTACTAAAGATACATATTCCTCGACTAAAAGTTCATTTCTGTTTGAAAGTAGATTTCAAAAAAAGTCCCTGATCTCTGTTCAGGGACTTCAATTCATAAAGTAGTTGTAGTAGTTTCTATTTCACAACAAACCGAACTGTTTGCGCTGTATCACCTGTCTGAATTGTAAGAAAATACATCCCCTGCGCCAGCGCTTTCGTATCAATAAATACTGTGTTTGATCCTGCATTTGCATGAACTACATGCGCTTGTGTGATCTTTCCAGAAACATCCTGAATTTGAAGTCTACTCGACTGTGCATTGTTTAATGTAAATGCAACACTCAATTCATCCTCCACTGGGTTCGGATAAACAATTAAACCACTTAATCCTCCTGGTTCTTCAAGTCCAACGATTAAATCGTCTGAAGGTGCTCCTTCGTAAATATTAATATTATCTATGAAGAAGTTGTTTCCACCTCCCGCTTCAAAAGAGAACTTGTAGCGGAAATCATCGACCCAATATGAACTCGTAATATTTGTCATGTGTACTGTTGTCCAATCGGCTTGCGAAGATGGTGTAAACGAAGACGATTGTGTAAGTGTGGAAAGTTGAAATCCATGCAATGTTTTACGTACTGCCCAGTTATCACCACAATCATTTGTTACGAATACTCTGAACCAATCATCATCACTGCTATTCTTACGCTTGTACGCGTAGCGGAAGCTCAAGGTAAGCTGTGAAACATTTGAAAGATCAAGCGCATTCGCTGATAATTCATCCAACGTTCCATCTGGCTGACCATTGTTTATCAAACGAGCACATTTGGTTCCTGTATGACCCGTTGTTGTTTCCAATTCAAATCCATTTCCTCCCTCGTTAATTACTTCCCATTCATCTATGTTTGTAAGGGTGGAGAAATTCTCAAATGTTTCAAGGAAGGGTAATTGTGCAGAGGCAGGAAGAACACGGATGTAAGCCACTTTTGCTTCCAAATCGGTATTAACTCCATCCGACGCATCTAAGACCACTTGATATAATCCTGGAGTGTCATAGGTCACAGATGGGTTTTGTGCTGTTGAAGTGGCTGGGTTCCCTCCATCGAAGGCCCATGTCCATCCATTCACAACATTAAACGATTGATCCGTAAACTGCACTGTTTCTCCAGCACAAATTGCTGTTTTATTCGCTGTAAATTCAGCATTACACAAATATTGAGTTCCTGTTGCGCCCGTCAAGTCTAGATTCTGCTGTGTCCAAAGGTTGTTTCTTCCACCCACACTTGATATGATTGCATCTCGCATTCTGTCCACCTGTCCTTCTGTGAACATTGATTGACACGATAATGAATAATCCATGTAATTTTGGATATTAGCAACTGAACCACAAGCGTTATCCCCCAAATTGCATCCACCAGCTGATCCCCGACAGTTCGGCGTATCCGAAACCAAGTCATCTTCATTACAATTAGAGGCAAGTCCAGGGTTGTTTGAATTTCCCCATGTATGTCTCAAGTTTAACCAATGACCGCACTCATGTGTTAAGGAGCGTCCACCACCTAAACTACTTGTTCCTATTTCTCCAAATTGCGTGTGAAGAATCCAAATTCCATTCGACATGTCAGTTCCGCCCCAATCGTTTGGATAATTTGTATATCCTCCAGCTCCACCTGCATCATCAATTACAAAAATATTAAGATACCGATTGCTTGGCCAGTTCCCCTGATAAACATCATTTCCGTTTCGTATGGCATCAACTTGAGCCCCACCGTCGTCTCCTTGGGATGTCAACGGTGATTCTGTTCTTGTATAACCTCTAAAACATTCTCCGTTCGGAGCCTTGGTAGCCAGAACAAATTCTATTTCCACATCACCCATTATTGGCTGAAACAATGCAATGACATCAGCAGTGTCCGCATTTTGCAGACGGAAATCTCGATTGATGACGTCTAGAGCATTGAATATTTGATCTTCCTCCACGTTCTCTGACCCATTGTTGTGAAGGATGTGAAAAACAATTGGAATTTTGTAGATGGTTCCTTTGGGAGCCACCGAACCATTCAATAGTTCTTTTTGCCTAGTCATCTCATCCTTTAGCAACGATTGTGCTTGTTCAGGGTTTTCCAACATGGCATTCATCCTTTGAGCTGTCCCGCACCAATTCTCCAGTTCTTGTCCAGATTGCTGGGCCAATGCACCTTGAGAAAATAGTATGATGCTCAAATAAATAATTCCGTTTTTCATATGTTTAAGGAATAAAAAAGGGTCTTCTTTCGGAGACCCTTTTTGATAAATTCTTCTTATTATTTTACAACAAACTGAACCGTCTGCTGTGTGTTGCCAATGTTCACTCGTAAAAAGTACATTCCGGCAGCAAGGTCTTTTGTATCAACAAATACTAGGTTTGCTCCTGCATTTGCCTGAATGCTGTTTCTTTGCGTTACTTTTCCAGCTATATCCTGAATTTCAATGACCGCATTCTCAGCACTGTTCAAAGCAAAGCGTACGTTCAACTCCCCTTCTACTGGGTTTGGATAAACCGATAAATCACTCGCACCTTCGTTTTCACTTATTCCAATAACTAGGTCATCTGATGGTGCTCCTTGGTAAATGTTAATGTTGTCAAGGTACATGTTGTTTCCTCCTCCTGCTTCAAATTGGAATAGGTAACGGAAATTCTCCGTCCAATAAGAACTTGTAATATTTGTCATGTGAACTGTAGTCCAGTCTGCTTCAGAAGAAGGAGTAAATGAAGAAGACTGTGTTTGTGATGTAAGCTGGAATCCGTGCAACGTTTTACGTGTTGCCCATGAATCACCACAATCAGAAGTTACACGAACTCTAAAGTAATCATCATCTGAACTATTCTTTCTTTTGTAAGCATAACGGAAACTCAATGTCATACTTCCTGTAATTCCTGATAAATCAACAGGTGCAGAAACCAATTCATCAATTGTTCCTATTGCCTGGTTATTATTCAGCAAACGTGCTGAATTTGCACTGTTAAGTCCAGTTGCAGTGGTTAATTCCCATGAAGCATTTCCTCCCTCATTAATAACTTCCCATTCTTCAATATTCGATAAAGTTGTGAACCCCTCAAACCCTTCCATAATCGGAACGATCGATGGTGATGGCAATACACGAACATACGCTGTCTTTGTTTCTGTATCTGTATTCGGTCCATCCGTTGCACTTAAAGTCACCTCATATAAACCAGGAGTATCGTAGGTTACAACAGGATCTTGTGAAGTTGAACTTGCAGGGTTTCCTCCTGTAAATGTCCACGTCCATCCCGTTACAACATTAATCGATTCATCTGTAAACTGAATTTGATCTCCTGCACATATTGATGTCTTATCCGATGAAAATTCAGCGTTACATAGATATAGGTTTCCGTCGGCACCAGTTGCTGCCAAATTAGATGCTGTCTTTAGGTTATTTCTACCTGCAACACTCGAATTAAGTGCACTTCGCATTCGGTTAACTTGACCCTGTGTAAACATTTTTGAGCAGTAAGAGTAGTCCATGTAGTTCTCTACGTTTGCTCGTGGTCCACATGTTGCTTCATTCAAATTACATGTTGTTACTCCTATCTCATTTGGCGTGTCGTTTACACCGTCATCATCACTGCAACTTGCAGCATTTCCAGGGTTGTTATTTGGACCCCAAACGTGCTCTAAATTCAACCAGTGACCCGTTTCATGTGTCAAGGTTCTGCTTGTTTGTGTACTTGAAGTCCCAATTGAACCAAGGTAGTTATGTAAAATCCAGATTCCATTGTTCATTGCATTACCAATCCAATTTGAAGGTGTTGTCGTGTAACCTGCAGCACCTCCAATCTCACCACAAACAAACACGTTGCAGTATTCATCTCCCGGCCATTGACCGTTGTACACATCATTTCCATTAATAATAGCATTTACTTGTGCCCATCCATCTGAACCGTCGTTTGAAAGACTGTTTTGCGTACGCGTAATTCCAGAAAAACATGTCCCATTTGGTGCTTTTGTCGCCAAAACGAATTCAATCTCAACATCCGAGGGCATTCCAGTAAAATCTGGATGTACATTATCTGCATCTGCATTGAGTCGTCTATAATCGCGATTCAAAACCTCCATCGCATCCAAGATCTGTTCATCGCTAATGTTCTCCGATCCACCATTATGCAGAACATGGAATACAATAGGAACATACCATACTGTCGCTTTCGTTTGATTTATTGGATTCTGTGCTTCCTTTTGACGGATAATTTCATCCTGAGCAAAGGACGCCACGGCAGCTGGGTTTAACATCATCTCTGCACGCTTCTTGTGCATCACACAATACTCAACGGTTTCACCGTCACGAGCATTGGTAGGGTCAAATGTATTTGATTGTGCTTGGACAGAGAGG
>CAJQJL010000058.1 GCA_905478665.1 uncultured Flavobacteriales bacterium | reverse complement strand
GGGTTAATTTTATCGGCAGATGAAAAAAATTCATACAGATGGAGCATTGGATATTGTATCAATGGCTTTGGTTTTCAGCCCAATACTATCGGTCTTTCTTCTGATGAAGGCTATGATGTTAGCGAGTTTCCAAAACTCACACAGTATCTCGTAGTTGGATTTGGGTATACCCGTTATTTCGGAAAGAAACAGGATTAATATGTTTGTCCAGGGGAACGCGCTCAAAGACGTTAAGGTTTACTTCTCATCTAAATTATCAGATAAATTTTCGAGATCAGAACTTAATTTAATGATCAAATTGATTATCATTAAAAGGTTGAATATTAGTGATTCCGATTATTTATTTGGTGACAATCTAAGGTTTTCCGAATCTGATCTGTTGTATGTCCGTGATGTCGTAAAACGACTGTTAGCTAATGAGCCTTTTCAATATGTTCTGGGAGAAGTTGAATTTTACGGAGTATTATTAAAAATTGACAAACGAGCTTTAATTCCCAGACCTGAAACAGAAGAATTAGTTGATTGGGTGATTGCATCCACTGGTAAAATGGTAGACCCTAAGATCATGGACTTGTGCTCTGGTTCTGGATGTATAGCTTTTGCATTAAAATCTGTTCAAAATTCCGCTGATATTTTTGCTGTGGAGCTAACAGAAGAAGCAAATGAATTGATCAGGGAGAATTCTGTCTTCACAGGGATTGAATTGAAGCAATATCGAATAGACGTTCTTGATGCGCATGGGTTTGATGAATTTAAAGATGATTCTTTCGATTGCTGGGTTTCTAATCCTCCATACATACCTGAGGATGACAAAACCTTTATGACCGAAAACGTACTGGCTCATGAACCGCATGTTGCGCTGTTTGTTGAGAATAGTGACCCACTTATTTTTTACCGTGAAATTGCAATGAAAGCCAAGCGTTTTCTTAAGCACGAAGGATTGCTTTTTTTCGAGATTCACGAGGGATTGGGTAAGGAGGTTGTTGAGCTATTGAGTTCACTTGGTTTTGTTAACATTGAATTGAGGAAAGATTTACAAGGAAGGAACCGAATGGTACGGGCTCAACATGTAATTTCACAACATGAATCATAGCGAAGCTATCAAGGAGGTGAACCGACTCACGAATGAGTTGAATTATCACAATCATTTGTACTACGTTGAAAGTAATCCAGAGATCTCGGATTATGATTTTGATATGCTCCTTAAAAAGCTACAAGCCTTAGAAGGGCAGTTTCCTGATCTCGCAGACGATAATTCTCCAACCAAACGTGTTGGTGGTGACATAACTAAGAAATTCGAAACTGTCGTTCACAAGTATCCGATGCTTTCGTTGTCCAATACCTATTCAAAAGAAGAGATTGAAGATTGGTTTGTCCGCTTGAAAAAGCAGGTAGATGGAGATTTGGAGTATGTTTGTGAGCTAAAGTATGATGGCGTAGCAATTGGGATTCAATATGTGAATGGACGATTGAAACAAGCTGTGACACGAGGAGACGGTTCGCAAGGTGAAAATGTTACCAATAATGTAAAAACGATTCGTACAATTCCTTTGTCGTTGAGCGGTGACTATCCAGATGATTTTGAAATTCGAGGAGAGATTTTCTTTCCACTCAAGAATTTTGAGGCATTAAACGCGCAAAGAAGAGAAAATGAAGAGCCAGAATTTGCTAATCCAAGGAATACGGCTTCAGGAACATTAAAAATGCAGGACTCCAAAGTAGTCGCTGAACGTGGGTTAGATTGTTTTCTCTATGGAGTTTACGGTGCAACAGGTTTGCAGTCGGGACATTTTGAAACTGTTCAGAAAGTGGCAGATTGGGGCTTTAAAATCCCAAAGGAGTCATTGCGTTACATCGAGAAAAAACATACGTTGGACGGTGTAATGGATTTCATTAATTACTGGAACGAGGAGCGTGATAACTTGCCTTTTCAGATTGATGGAGTAGTTATAAAAGTGAATCAATACCATAATCAGGAAGAGTTGGGCTTTACAGCAAAATCTCCACGTTGGGCCATTGCATACAAATTCAAAGCAGAACGGGTAGAAACGGTATTGAACTCGGTTGTATATCAGGTAGGGAGAACGGGAGCAATTACTCCAGTCGCCATCCTTGAACCTGTCCAGCTAGGTGGGACAACCGTTAAGCGAGCTTCTTTGCACAACGCAGATCAAATCCAAAAGCTTGGATTGTATTTATCGGACAGTGTTTACGTTGAGAAAGGTGGTGAAATAATCCCGAAAATAGTGGGGGTGAATACTGCGTTGAGAAAGAGCGATGCGGAGCTCGTGGAGTTCATTGAACATTGCCCAGAATGCGAGACTGAATTAGTGCGCAGAGAAGGTGAAGTACAGCATTACTGCCCTAATGAAACTGGATGTCCACCACAGATGAAAGGTAAGATAGAGCATTTCATTGGACGAAAAGCCATGGATATAGACGGGATCGGGACAGAGACTGTTGACGCTTTGTTCGAGGAAGGATTGATCCGCAACATGGCTGACTTATACGAGCTTACTTTTGATCAAGTGGTTGATTTAGAGCGTATGGCAGATAAATCAGCAAACAACTTAATTGACGGAATTGAGGCGTCTAAGACAAAGCCATTTGAGAAAGTGTTGTTCGGTTTGGGAATCCGATTTGTCGGTGAAACAGTGGCGAAAAAACTAGCCTATTCTTTAAAAAGTATAGAAGCACTTTCCACTGCAACGTTTGATGAGTTGGTGGCCGTTGATGAAATTGGAGATAAAATAGCGATGTCCATTCAGACCTATTTTCAGGAGGAAGCAAATAGAGAACTTGTACAACGACTTCTGTCACATGGTTTGATTATGGAAGTGGAAGAAAAAGAAAATGCCTCAAATAAGTTCGAAGGACTGTCCTTTGTTGTTTCTGGAGTTTTTAACGCTTTCTCACGTAATGAACTGAAGGAAATAATTGAAACGAACGGCGGAAAAAACGTTGGTTCTATATCTAGCAAGACCAGTTATGTAGTTGCTGGAGACAAGATGGGGCCTTCTAAGTTGAAGAAAGCAACTGACTTAGGTGTGACAATAGTGTCTGAAGATGAGTTTTTAGCGTTGTTGAATAAATGAAGTCAGGAAACAACATATGGGAACGAATTGACACAGCATTAGTTATTGTTAAATACACGACGCTTGACGAATTGAAGAAATATAGAGAAGCCATTCGCGATTCGGGTTTGAATGTGAATAACTGCGAGTTAATGGCAATTGTTGAAGATAAAAAGGAACGTGAAATTTTGAGTCATCAGAGCATCGCAACATTTATTTCAGATAAAGATTTGAATTTTTTAGGGCGACTGAAAAATGAATCGGCACTTAAAATAATGGGAAGAAAATATGATGTGTTATTCTTTCTTGGTGATCCTCCCAAGCGTCTTCATAAGGTCTTTTCCAAAACGGCTAGAGAGTTATCTGTAGGTGTTAATTGTACAAATATTGAGTATAATGTTAATCTTGAAACGGAGGCTAGTTCTCCTGAGCATTTGATTAATTTTGCACGTCAAACATTAGAAAAAATAATTTAGAAAGCATGAATAATCCTTTTACAGGTTCAGGTGTTGCTTTGGTAACTCCTTTCAACGAAGACTTATCAATTGATTTTAATTCGCTCGCAAAATTGGTGGAATACCAAATTGAGAAGGGTACCGACTTTTTAGTTGTTCAAGGAACAACTGGGGAATCGCCTGTATTATCGAAAGAGGAAAAATTGGTTGTACTTCGTTGCGTTCAAGATGTTAATCAAGGTCGCTTGAAGATTGTCTTCGGCGTTGGTGGGAATGATACAGCACAGGTTGGTGAGTTTTTGAAATCACTTCCAAGTGGAATTGACGGAATTCTCTCTGTATCACCTTATTACAATAAACCGACTCAGCGAGGGATAATTGCACATTACACCTATTTGGCAAGTTGCACTGATTTGCCGATCATCCTATATAACGTGCCTGGAAGGACATCTTCAAACGTAACGGCTGCGACTACGCTTGAATTAGCGAAAATTGACAATATCGTTGCAATGAAAGAAGCGTCGGGTGATCTTGTACAAATCATGACTATTATTCAGAACAAGCCAGAAGGATTTGGAGTATTATCTGGTGATGATGCTATTACTTTTCCAATGATTGCTGTAGGTGCAGAAGGTGTGATTTCGGTTGTTGCGAATGCTTTTCCTGAAAAATTCGCAGGAATGGTGCATGCTTCGCTGAATGGTGATTTGGAAACTGCAAAGAAGCTCCA
>CAJQJL010000057.1 GCA_905478665.1 uncultured Flavobacteriales bacterium | reverse complement strand
CGGATCAATGGAACTCAATACACCAGAGCCAGTGTTTTGATAGTGATAAATGTAGCCATGCTTCGTTTTGGTACTGTCGGAAAGGTATTGAATCGTCACGTTTCGATAGTAATCAAACTCATCTGCTGCCCAAAGCTGGACAGAACTGATTGGAACGTTGTATTCTAAATCAAGATCAATTACGGTCTGCTTTTCGTCCTTTAGTTCACTGATCGTTTGCTTAACAATTTTGTAGTCCCGTGTTTTTCCGCCAGTTCTTTCCTTCAAGTATACGTTTGCACTCAGGAGATTTGGTTTTTCTCTACTTTTCACGCATACCCGTATATAACGATACGCTGAATTTGGAAAGGAAACCTTGGTAAACTGATAATTGGAAAATTGGTTTTGGATTGACAAGATTCTATAATTCTCAATCATTTTGAACCACGAAAGCTGATCCTGACTCCCTTCTAAGGATATTCTCCAGTCAAAATTGTGTTGCCCGAAATCAAACAAGATTTCATTCGCGTTTTTCGAGGGAATCTTGAACGTAAAGTAGTATCCGTTCGCGTTGTGTGATACATTTAAAAGTTCATAATCTACACGCTTATTTTCGATGTGCTCTTTTTTAATATCAATTAAGTACGGTGCCTCTACCGTGTCGTTTTCAGGTGTAATTCCATAGAGTCGAATATCACTCAAGTCTTCTGAGACTTTATCAAGAACTGCATTCGGAAGTTCCACAGTGTGCCATAGATTGGTGATGCCCTTTAATTCACGTTTAAACGAATAATCATCAATCTGCGCGAAAACATTTGTGCAACAAAGAAATAAGAGGCATATCCAACTAATTGTCTTCATTTTCAATAAGGTTTGTGTATTTATTGTACAAAAATGACATAATAAGTAAGAGTAGACCCAATGACACCAGAACAATCGTTTTTGCAATCGTTGTCAGGTGTGCTAGATCATATAAGAACAGCTTTACAAGCGTCACCCCGAAAAGTGAAATTGCTCCAATTCGCAAGTACTTTTTTTTCTTCCAAATTCCAATTACGATTAGCATCAAAGAATACAAGCCACATAGTATGCTCAATCCTAACTTGTCTGACTTACTCGATCCAGCCATGTCCATTAAGTGAATTAACTCACTACAGAGTACCCAAAGGATGGTTGTATGTAAAAGAAAGTCGAATAACACCTTGAATTTGGTTTTGAGAAAATCCTGACGGGATGTTTGGAACACAGCAAATAGAGTGACAGCAAGAAATACGTAAGAAACATATCGAATTGTGATATGGAAACTGCTGTATTCGAAATAATCCGCCATTGGCTGTTGGATATATGCTCCTCGCAAATCACTCAGCAAGAATAGTCCTACCGTAAGGAAAGCGCCTATTGCCAAAACATTTAGGCCAAGACTAATGTATGAAAGTATTTGCTTTTTTATGATCTTATTATTTAGGAAAGTCACGAGCGCAACGAACAATAAGGTATAGTTGATTGTCCATATGTACTTGAATTTTAGAATATCTCCGTTTCCAAAACTCCAATTATAATAATTCCCGTCATTTTCTGTGATTAAGCTCGCGTTGTACAATTGATCCCAGTAAACACCTATTTCCAACCGAATAGCATTGTAGGTAATAAAGATTAATACTGCGGGCATGAAGAACCAGATTGTATCGAGGAGTCCTTTGTATGCTTCTTGCAGTTTCGTATGTGCTTCTTTTTTACTGAGGTACTGCATAAATGCCAGTGCACCGATGAACATCAATGAAGTAAGAAAGTACACATTCAGAAAAGGAACATTCGCTGCGACCTCTTGGGAATTCCAGAAGTGTGCACTGCCCCAATCATTTACTAGACTAATCAAGGCTAACACTACGAGTGGATAAGACAGAGACTCATAAATAACAACTTTCTTCGTTCTTCCAATCCAGAAGAGTAGAGCAGCTTCACCAATCCAAAGCATTGTTACCCAGTTACCATCCAACTGAACAGGTACTGCTATAGTGATAAACACCAAGACTAATCCTGAGCTTAAATAGAATAGGTTTCGATCGCCAAGCTTTTGCTTGTAAATGATGGCGCTCACAATGAAATGGACAACCGCTGTCGCAACTGTGAATAAGCCGATAAATTCTCGACTTATCATATTTGAATCTAGTGTTGCATATCCGAAGCCATAGAAGATAAATGAGTTTACAAGTATTGATACAATGTCGTCCGATGCGAACTTTTCTTTTTTGATCAATTTGTACGCAAGAATCGCAAGGTAGAAAATGACAAAGAATACTGTATTGAAGATGAGTGCAATTTGAAAATGTTCACCTCGATGGTAACTTGTCATAAACCAAGCCCAGTAAATCAACCAAGTGAAGCCCATCGCTGAGTAGAACAAGTATTTCCAGTACTTCTTAAAAGCAATAACCAGAATTCCTGCGTTGAGAATGGCCATGTATGTAAACAGAGCTGTAACGTTACCCGAGTTATTACTCAATAAGAATGGTATCGCATAAGATCCTACGAGTCCGATGTGGGCAATGATTTGCCGATTGTAGCTTATTGATGCTACGACGGTTACCAAAGTGAAGAATACCATGATGCCAAAGGCGGCGAGTTGTGGCATTAATTCATAGAAGCTGTATGCCGCAAATGTGAGGAAATACATAATCGCCATAGATCCGCTCACCAGAACTGCGCTAAATTGTTCGTATTTTTTCTTGAGTTTGATTCCAACACCCAAAATTCCAAAGCCAAGCAAGTAACCAAGAATAACGCGTGTTAATGGACTAATCAATTCGTGATCAATGGAGTATTTAACACCGAATATCACTCCAATAAGAATCACAACAACGCCGATTACGGTAAGAATGTTCTCTCCAATGTATTTCTCAAGACCAGACTTTGCTTTTGGGGCTTTTGGTGAAATTGAGGTTTGTGATTTTTCGACGGCAACAGCAGGTGTCACAACACTACTTTTGTTGACTGTAGATATTTCTCGAAGACTATCAATGATGATGTCGCCAGTATACGTTCTGTCTTTATTGTTTCCGAGAACTACACTCAACAATTGACCTCCGTTTTCAAAGTTTCCTTTTGAAACAAACTCTTTGCTATCTCCTTCAGTAATGGCGAATCTTCCATTGGAAAAGAACCATGCCCAATAGAGTTTCGAAGAGTTTTCAAATTGAAACTTTATGAATTGATTCCCGTTTTTGCTTACGCCTTCTGTAACTTCGCCGACTTGTGATCTGATTGGTTGAAGAACATCGTCAGAAATGGCTTCAGGGACTTTTATCGCCTCCTTTATTGGGGAAGGAATAGGTGGAATAGCCGATTTACCTCGTGAAATCTTTTGAAGTTCCGTTTTCAATGCCTCAATTTCCTTAGAGAAATTTTCATGTTTCTCTTGAAGCAAATCAATTTTACGTTGTAGCTGATTGATTTTATCCTGATCCATAATGGTTCATTTTTATAACAGTGAAGGCTGTGTTATTCTTTAAATATAAGAAATCCCTTTATGTTCCAACCTTAATTTTACTGGGACAGAAGTCTCATTATTTAGCACAGTATTCTTCGTTAAGTTTGATCCAAAGATGGCGGCGACCATTATTTTGTGAAATACACTTATTTGAAAAATCTTACGATATATGTTGTAAGTACAATTACATATTTATTACTCTGATTGAGCTTTGGATGAAAAATATGTACGATATTATACCAGAATTCGGAAGTTTATTAGGATTCTACTTCTTATTCACTTGGGCAGGTTCGTTGCAATCAATGCGTCGCCTTGTGTCAGCAATATCAGAAATCTTCCAGCCGTCTTCAAGACGAATCAATTGTATTGAGTTTACTCCGCAATGACTAAAATTTTCATCTATGTAGAACGAATAGTCCATCCATGTTTGCGCGAGATTACCGTCAACATGAATGATGAGGTTAGAAATTCGCTCATTCCAACTTTCTTTTTTTGGCGTTCCAATCGCTGTGAGAAATTCACTAAGCTCTTCCTGTATAATTGTTGGCTTATTGGTCTTCTTGTTAATGTATGTCGTGCGCATTGATACGTTATTATGGAATGTTGAATGCACCAGCGCACTGTCAGATGTTTGCATTCCTTTGAAAAGGTTCTCAAGTGTGTGCGTGATTTCTTTTTCAAATTCAGTAGGTTCTTTAGCTGGAATGTCGTTCTGAGCAGATACACCAAGTGTAATTGATATAAAAAGGATGGATAAGAGCTTTTTCATAAATTGGAATTGAATTATTCTAGCCCAATATCACCAATTTACACAATAGCTTACGTCATTTTTTGATCATCTAAACATATAAGAGAAGGACGGGCATCTCTATACACAAACGGTAAATAATTACTAAATTCAGCTTTCATCAGCGGATAAAAACCATGGAAGCCTCATCTAAATGCACGAATTGCAATCAATCTAATTCGACCAATGCGAACTACTGTTCTAATTGTGGTACTTCATTCAATTTTAATACTCAAAAGAAAGGGAAGGGAGATAAATTGATATTTGCGACAGTATTGATTCTTTCTGGAGTTACCCTTTACTGGCTCCTTTTGGATAGAATAAGCGATTTTACGAGTCACGAAATCTACGATAGCCTCTATTATTTAAATCGATTACTAGACCTTACTTGGGTAGGCATGATCTTTTTGCTTGTTTTTTCAATTCAGAGTATCCCGCTTCGAACGGCTTCACTCATTCTTGCAATTGTATATGCCTGTATTCGTCTCTATTGGCTAATAGACGATATTATTGGAGACTTCTCATACGACGCCGTGGATTATTTCCAATTCTAGTCAAGTATTGTAATCACGTCCAAATCGACAGCTTCCTTCTTGTCCGTAATTTCAAATTCGATAAACAAAGGTTCCTTACCTCCTGGCACTGTAAATGTTGAGTCTTTCGAATAAACGAAGATGGTGTATTTTCCTTTTGTTAGGTAATCGAATTTAAATGATCCATCGAAGTTCGTACGCATTTCATCGCTGTAGATCTCATCATCACCATACATAATATAAACCCGTTGCTCCATGGCGTAGTGCTCATCCAGAAGTTGCGTAAAGGAATCGTTATAATCACGGACATATATTTTTCCTTGCACGGAAGCTTGTCCTCCAGGGCCTTCATTTTTTTGACATGCAAACAAGGTTAGGATCAGCGCGATGAATAGTACATTTTTCATAAGTGGAAATTATTGAACAACAAGTTTAATAGATTTAGTAAAATCACTGGATTTAAAAACGAGAAAATAAACTCCCTGACTAAGCTGACTCTCTTGTTTATTGAGCGTAATGCTGAATTTACCTTCAGGGTGAATGCTTTCATGAGTCACAAGTCGTTCTTCGAGTTTTCCATCAACAGTAATTAAATCAATGGAAATTTGCGTTGCTGATACGATCTCGTAATCAATGGTGAAATCACCACTTGATGGGTTAGGGTATACGTCAACATTGAATTCCAGTGGGTCGAAATGGGCAGTTACGGATTCGTCCAATGAAATATTCTGTTCAAAGCTCGTGGCGGCTGAGTCTAACAGTGCAATAGATGACGTTTCCCAGTGATCGAATACGTAACCTGGATTTGCGTGAGCCGTTAGCTTAACAGGAACACCATTGAAGTAGCGTCCTGTCCAAGGCAGTGAGTCTGGTGTAATTGTATTGATATGAATATATCCAGCATCGACAGGATAAACATCTAAGGTGATGTCCACTTGATTTGGTGAAGCGATCATTCCTTGAATGTGATCACGAACGATTTGAGGACGAAGATTCGTCCAATTGACCAATGTGTCAATGTTTGCTTCCCATTCCGCAACATTTGTACTTCGGGCTACCTCAGTGCCGAAAATAGAAATCGAACCTTGATTCCATTTTGTGAAGTGGCGCGCCATCTCACTTTGTAAATCTCCTTGAAGAAGTTTTGTATGGTGTTCCAAATTAAGAGGATGAAAGTTTGTATTCAATAAATCGGCGTATCGATTGACAAAATATTGCGCATAATTTTCATTTACCAAAAGACTTTTAATAAGCGTAGAATGAACACCAGTGTACGTTGGCCCAATTACATCTCCTAAATAGTTGTAGTACAAAAGTTGGTCTGTATAGAATAAACCTGTACCGATATCTGTGTCCCAAAGCACGTAGCGCCATTTCCCAGGTGGGTTGTTTGTTCTCCAATATTTCACATTGTTACTTGAAGTTTCGTTGAGCCAATCGACATTGCAGTAATAGGTTTCTGTGATAAAATAATCAGCAACATTATTGACGTCCAACAGGTTGTTAGCGACATAATCAAAATTTTCCTGAACTGTTAAGTCTGTAGTTACAAGGTAGCTCAGCATGTCTAAAAAACCTTCGTTCGAGCCAGCGAGAACATCACCTTCAAAGCGAAGTAAATCAATATTTTCCTTATCCACATTGCTGTAATTTCCCTCGATGTATGAATCGTCTTGTCGCTCGCGAAGACCATAAACGCCCCAATATTCTCCATTTAAAAACAGAACGCAAGGTTCGTATGCCATGTGCTCAAAGTTTAGTCCTGTAGCTGCCCTATGCATCAAAGCATCTCTAAAGTGCACAGTGTTATAGTCGATTCCAGCATTCCGTATGTTGAAATTTTTATAGCGATTTCGATAAGGCTTCTCAGGAAAAAGCTGATAGTTGATCCATTTATTATTGTAATCATCTTTCGCAAGAATTCGGAAGCTCTTCTGCGGCCATGCTTTGGAGAAATTTCCATGAATCTTTAATCCTGCATCCAGTCCAAATCCTTTATTTTTTTCGCGATCGAAATATTCTACATGGCATTCTTTTTCCCATCCAGCCCAGAAGTTGGAACCAAAATAGGGGAGGTTGACGGAATCTGCATTTGGTCCAAAGACGTAGATTCCAGTATTGTAGTCCCAAAGGTTCTCTGGATTTGTTGTCAGGGAAATAACAGGGACGGAAACATCTTCGTCAATAAAATAAGAAGCTACAGAGGAAGTACTGGCTAGAAGGGTGTTGTCTTGCGGGATTAGTATGGCTTTAATGGTTGCGTTGGAAGTCACCGTGATTGGTGAGAAGTAAATATTTGAAGCCTGAGTAGGTATGCTTCCATCCGATGTGAAATGAATATTTCCAGATTGATTCGAAGAAATTGAAACATTTTGACTTCCTGAGTAAAAGCCTGCGTCAAGTGATAAGGTTGGCGGTTCCCCATATCCATTATAGCAAGGGGATAAGCTGTTGGTGGTGTCTGGCGTAGGTGTTTCAAAAATGCACCATTGAGATCCGCCATCTGAAGAGCGTCCCATTGAATGGTTCACATGGACATCGTCTAAGATTACTTCGTCAATCAGATTAGAACCGTTATCGAAAAGCTTTAATCGCGATGGAAAACTTGAGATATTGAAATTCGTATGCAGATTTGAAGCAGCATCAAAAGAAGGATAGGTTGCAGAATTGCTAGAGACTCCATAAATGAAGTAAGGAATAGCAGTCATATCATCCGATGCTGGGTCTACATTGTGAATTTCTACAGAAAAAACATTGTTCCCTTGTATTTTAGCTGCATTCATGATGGCAAGATCGACAAAGTAGTATTCAACATCACCTCCTGTGTACAGTTGTGCTTCACGCTCTTCATAAGCAAGTTCTGTGTGAAGTGGGTCGACACCAGGAATTCCAATGTTATTTCGTGCTAATTCCACACCATTTAGATAGGCAACGAACGAGTCGTCATAGTCGATTGCCACAAGCGCTACAGAAACATCACTGGTATCTGAGATTGTGAATTCATTCCGCATGTATAAAGTGGTTGTTGGGGCAATTACCGTTACATCATCCCCGTCTCCATAGCCAATTCCTGCTTGCGCAACATTCCAAGTGCCAGCGCTAAATGAAAGCTGATTCCAATCACTAGGCGGGTCAGTAGCACCGCTATAATAATTCCAATTAACCTGAGGATGGGAGGGTACTTCCCAATGATCAATGAAGTCCCGGCGATTTTTTTCTGAAGCGAAAACAACTAGGTGATCGTTTGCCTCAATTTCAATAGAAGGAAATGTCCAGCTGATATTGTTGTTTTCCATTCGTGTAATAGTGTATCCTTCCAAATCTACCGCTTGACTCCCTAAATTATACAGTTCAATCCAATCGGGAAAGTCACCATCTTCGTCACCATAACCCGTGTTTTGCGCGGCCGACACTTCGTTTATAATAATTTGACAATTTGCCATTGATAGTGCAAATACAAAAAGAAAGGATAGAAATATTCGGATAGGAGTCATGTAGCGTGAATGTGATGCTCAAGTTACTTTAATCAGAATGAAAAATGAAATTTAAAGACAAAAAATAGTGTTAGGCGCATGAATTTTATCTCAGTTATCTTCACGTTGGAAAATTCAATCCTGAGTCGAGGAAATTGTGACTACTTAATAGGGACATGAGCTTGTAGTTTTGATCTAAACAATAAATCAGAATTATGAAAAAGAGATTTATACTCGCAATGTCAATACTATTAACGACAAGTGTGTTTGCTCAATCACCACAAGGAATGAGTTATCAGGCAGTAGTTCGAGATGCTGGTCAGAATTTAATTGCCAATCAATCGGTTGGAACACAAATCCGCATTTTGCAAGGTTCAGTCTCAGGAGGAGCAGTTTACGTTGAAACACACGCGTTAAACACGAATATAAATGGGCTGTTGACGCTTGAAATTGGTTCAGGAACTGTCGTTGCTGGAGATTTTGCCACAATCGATTGGGCGAATGGACCATACTATATTCAAACAGGAACAGATCCAACAGGAGGTTCTAGTTACACCATTACTGCTACAAGTCAGATGATGAGTGTTCCTTACGCATTATATGCAGCAAACTCTGGAAGCTCGATTCCGGGACCACAGGGAGTACCAGGAAATCCGGGGCCACAAGGAGTTCCAGGAATAGATGGTTTTGACGGTCCTAGCGCATATCAGCTTTGGTTGAACGCAGGTAACTCAGGAACAGAGGCCGACTTCCTTGCATCGCTGCAAGGGGCTCAAGGTGCACCAGGAATTCAAGGGCCAGAAGGAGAGAGTGCTTATGATACTTGGTTGAACGCAGGAAATACAGGAAGCACTGTGGATTTCTTGGCTTCACTTCAAGGAGCAACTGGAGCACAGGGTCCAATGGGTTTAACAGGTCCAGCAGGAATCGATGGAGCAGTTGGTGCGCCAGGACCACAAGGTCCGAATGGGGCAGCGGGAGCTCCAGGAGCAACTGGCGCTCAAGGTCCAATGGGTTTAACAGGTCCAGCTGGAACGTACACTGCGGGAACAGGAATTGATATTACTGGCGGAGTAATTAGTACTACGGCAGTTGTTACAGCACCCGAATACGCATACTTGTCCATTGGAAATTCTAGTACTTCAGGAGCGCAGGCTTTAAGTGTTCAATGGCCATCCGCTACTTACCTTAATGGCATTGTTACAAGTGGAACGGACTTCACATTGTCGGCAGGAGTTATGTACGAGGTAACTGCTCATTTCTACATCTATAACGCAAGTGGTGCTCACACTTACGTAATGAAAGACGTGACAAATAATACTACCCTAGGTACTGAGATGTACTTCGGACAATCAGGTGCCGATATCTCATACAATACATCTACAACGAATTTCTTAATCAAGCCGACAACAGATGTCAATATTGAACTTCAGAAAACCTTCGGTACGGACGTGAACTTGATCGGAAAAATAGTGGTGAAGGAAATTAAATAAGCGTCCTTCACGATCACAAGTAGCTTACACTTATAAGGCTCTCTATTCCATAAATAGTTGGAATTGGAAGCTTTTTCTTTTTAGAAGCATGACTAATCAGCAGCGATCGTAAATTTTAAGGAAAACTGTAGAGAATAGATCGTTACGTTGGGAAGCTATATGGTGAAGTCAGGAAATTAGCGCAGAGAATTCAAGCATTTGTATAATAGATTTGATTCAAACAAAAATCAATACTTATGAAACACAAAAGAACACTATTGAGCAGCGCCTTTATGCTAAGTATTAGTCTAGGAGGAATCTATGCTCAGGAAGCGGTAACAACTACCGGTGGAGAAGCGTTCGGAAGCGGTGGTTCGGTGAGTTATACTATTGGTCAAGTGAATTACATTACAAGTACAGGAGTGGATGGGACAGTAGCACAAGGTGTGCAGCAAGCCTATGAAATTTCAGTAGCTGTTGGAGTTCACGAAAATTCTGGAATTAATCTAGGATTGACCGCCTTTCCTAACCCCACTACGAATTATTTGACGTTGGAAATTGAAAATTACGCCAGCGAGAATTTATCATTTCAGCTCTATGATCTGAACGGAAAAATCCTGAAAGAAGCTGAGATTTCAGAAAATGCGACAACCATAGATATGGTACGCTACTATCCTGGATCTTACTTTTTAAAAGTGCTGGACAGTCAAACGGAAGTGAAAACTTTCAAAATCATTAAACACTAAAAACCACAATCATGAAAAAGATTTTTACACTCGTAGCCTCAATTTTATTGACGGCAGGTGCATTTGCTCAGGCACCACAAAAAATGAGCTACCAGGCCGTCGTTAGAGACGCTGGTCAGAACCTAGTTACAAACCAAACGGTTGCAACTCAGGTTACAATTTTACAAGGCTCAGCTGCAGGAACAGAAGTGTATGTTGAGACACACGCTTTGGGAACAAACGTAAATGGGCTTTTAACGCTTGAGTTAGGAACAGGAACAGTTGTTCAGGGAGATTTTGGGACAATTGACTGGGCAAATGGTCCATATTACATTATGACTGAAACAGATTTGGCAGGTGGAACAAACTACACAAT
>CAJQJL010000056.1 GCA_905478665.1 uncultured Flavobacteriales bacterium | reverse complement strand
CACTGTTGGCATGTCCAGTGATGGGGAAGAGATTCGCATCGGTATTTGGACCACCAAGGTGGGCATTTAATAAGTGTCCACGAACCCAGCCCATAGCACCCGCATTCCAATTGGTATTTAACCTGTTAAAAAGTGCTGGCATTTCATGCGATGTAGTTGTATTTCCTATGCGCATATCTGCTGGATCTAAATCGGCCTCCATTTTCTTGCCTACAATTTGATTTTGCAGTCCGCCTATGGCATCATTGTATTGAAAGTTCTGAGTTGTCCAGTTAACACGCGTTACCAATTGAGCAACGGTATTCGGCATCTGATTATTCTTCAGTGTTGCGGAGTAGGTGTGAGATGTATTTCGGCTTGCCAATTGAATTGCTCTTGCCCCCATTCGATCTGCCTCACTTTCCAATGAACGATTGTCGTTGATGTATTGTCCCTTCATTTGCAAAGTCGGTTTTACCCGTCCTTGTTTTTGTTGCACTACGTGCCAAGCTTCATGTGGAAGATGCTTTTCTTGCCCAGACGCCAGGTGAATAGTAGTTCCTTGCGCATAAGCATGTGCATTCAACTGCGCTGGTTTGGATGAATTGTAATGTACTTTTACATCATCCATGGAATGACCCGAAAGGTTTTCGATTCCAGACTTCAAGTTATCAGGAAGGCCTGTTGTATTTGCTTTTCTTTGAATGGTAATCCTTTGTCGATTATCTACCAATCGAGTTCCATTTCCCCCCGAATCGGCAAGTTGCAAGGTAGTCTGAGATTGGTTTTTATGTTGGTACTTGTTCATGGCGTGTGTAGATTTGGATAATCAATCACCCCATACGGATGGATTATTGGATTCTGATTTTCTTCCAATTTCTCCACGAATACAGGACCTTCAGCACCAGAATAATCAATAACTGAACAGTAAGTATATTTAGCTAAAGAGGCTTTCATGCGTTGAAGAGAGGAGACATTGTACAATTGATAGTACTCTCTTCCTAGCAACATTTGAATTAATTCAGGATTGATCAGCGGTGCCTTTGTAAATTGATCGTCAAGGAGAAAGTCGAGCCCTTCAGAAAGAAGCCCTTTGTTGAAATGTCTGTCGTCAATTCGCCTCTTAATTTCTTGCTTCACGTGACAATTAAATATATCGTAAAGCCGATCGAATTCCGATGGCTTCACTTTAAGGATTAGGCAAACTCTTCGTTCAGTAATTAAGTAGCCAGAAATAGTCAATTCGTTGTTCACATGATAATAGCTTTTCTCATCAATGCAAGGGTCGTATTTGTACGGTGGTTCTTTGCGCTTTCCTATGTGCTTTCTTTCGGGATTTCTGTAATTGAGTGCCTCTGCAATGATCAATTGGAATTCCTTCGGAGGAAAGATTTTTTTCCAAGGGCCTATCACCAATGTCAACGCTAAATAGATTGGTTTTTCGGGCTTAGCCACTTTTCTATCCACTATTTTTGCTGATGTATTTGCCATGGGGTCTACTGAATTGTTTTTTAATTGGTAATGGTTAATGTTCGGTTTTCCTTTTTAAATTCTTTTCTCAGTCCTGCGAGCAATTCCTGTTGGGTTACGACAGTGTCATTTCGTTGAATAGCAGCGAGTGCACAATAACGTAACACGTTGATAATCGATCCGCCCGGCAATTCATAATCCTCCGCTATCTGGTAAAGGTCAATTTCTGGATCTAAGGTGCATTTATCGGAAAAGGCGTGCTGCCAAAGCAAGTAGCGTTCATCTGCCGTTGGCATTGTAAAATGAATAATGGATTGAAACCTTCGCGTAAATGCTTCGTCCATATTTGCCCTTAGATTGGACGCGAGAATGACGACCCCAGGAAAATCTTCTATTCGTTGCAGAAGATATGCCGTTTGCTGGTTTGCATGTCGATCATTGGAAGAGTTGGTGGCTGTACGTTTACCGAATAAAGAATCTGCTTCATCGAAGAATAAGATCCAGTTTTTGTGCTGTGCGATATCAAAGATCTTCGCCAGATTTTTTTCGGTCTCACCAATGTACTTTGATACAATCATGGACAAATCAACTTTGTATACTTCTTTGCCCGATATTTTTCCCAAAAGAGTGGCAGTTAGTGTTTTTCCCGTTCCTGGTGGGCCATAAAAAAGAGCACGGTAACCGGGCTTGATCTTCTTTCTGAGTCCCCAATCTTTAAGCAATGAAGATCCATGTTCGAGCCAAGTTGTGATTTCGCGTAATTGTCCCATGATTAGGTCGTCTAAGACAATATCCTCCCAGTCCAATTCTGTTGTAATTTTTTGCGCTGGAAAGCTGGCTCCTTGTTCTAACTGAGGATATTCTCCTGTTAAAAAATACTGAAGCCACTGATCAGAAATTCCCAGAATACCACTAAAAGTAGGGACATAAGGTTCTGTTTCAGAAAGTGCAATTACTCTTTCTTTCATAAGCGTGCTCTGCTTCTCAAAAATCGCGGAAACTTCATTTCTCCATTCTGGATTTGTCGCAGTAATTAAAAAACACGCTGTTTGCCCAGTTGGTATAAATCCACTATGGTTTTTGTCCATGACTCCGCCAAACTCTGTAAAGCCTCTGTCATAGAGTTGGTTTTTTCCAAAGAAAATATCGAGGACTTCGGGAGAGATATGTGGAGCGATGGAAAGCACTAAGACAAGACGTTCATAGGTGTTTAGGTTCCATTCGGTAACACTTTTTGCATAAGGAGAATCATCTTCTGAAAGGTCTGGGAGAGCAATGTCCATCCAATGCGCCTCATGTCCTTCTTGCAACAAGTAGCTCCTGATAACTTGATCAATTACAAGCTGCAGCCAATGGATTTCGGCATAAAGTGTAGAAAGTGGATTATTCTTCTCCATAGCTTATAAATAGTTTTTCAATATCATCCAAATTCGCATCGCCCCACCTGAAGTAGAGCAAGGCTGTATTGGGGTTGAGTTGGTTTGCCTGAAGCATGTCGAGCAAAGAGGCTTGTGAGTTGGAACGAATTTGCGGTGAATAACTCGGTTCAAAGTGAAAATCGTAGTCAAAGAAAGAGCCTGCCCATTGGTGCTGATTTTCACGGGTAGTGATCAGGTCACTGATAAATACGTTGAGTTTATCGTCTTGGACAACTAACTTTTTTGCTTTAAAAAACACAGGTTTTTTATGAGCCTCGCGGTGATAGTATTCAATGTCTTTGGATTGAATTGTTTTTGCGGAGTGATGCCCGAAAATATCGACGAGCCCGAAATTTTCTGAGTCTGTGGAAATTTCCAATTCTGCTTTTTTAGAACCAGCGACTGCCAATGTCCAGTCTGCAGTGCTTGCTACTTCAGTTACAATATAGAGGTCCCTGAATGAGTAATAAGTTTGCGTCATTTTGATAATGAGCTCTTGTTGAAGATCATTCCAATTGAGAATGCGTGCAGCTACTGGATCGGTTGCCTTAAAAAAGAAGCTTCCTTCTCTTTCAAATGCAAGAATTTGCTTGCTGAATTCAAAATCTTCTAGGGTTCCTTGTCCACTTCCTCTGCCAGAATAGGGTTTCGAGAGTCCATCACTGAATTCCCAACTTGCGGGGTTGAGTTTGAGCCCATAGCCAAATTCGACATCGTCTTTATGTACTATGCCTTTTTGAAAAATGTTTCCCAGAACGAGCATTTCTCCATTAACGATTTGAAAAAAGTCTCCGGGATACAGGTTCTGATTGAGTGGTGCAGAAGGAATAAATCCACCTGTCTTGAAGTAGAAATTCCGGTAAAAAATTCTAAAAGCATTGTCCATTGTAAATGTGTTTAAAGTCCACTGCCTAAATCAGGCAGTGGACGTGTTTCATTACTAAGATTAGCAATTTTTTGTCTATGAAGCTAAGGCTGCAGCTGTGGCAGCGGCTAAACCAGCCTCTAAAGATTGAAGTTTGATTGTAGCTGTATCAAGATTCGCTTGCGCTTCATTTAGTTGGTTCGTAACAATAATCATCGCTGCAAATTCTCTATCGTAGTGTTCCGAAGCGAGTGCATAAGCTTTATAAAGCAATGTCTTAATAGATACGTGCCCATCTTTTTCTGCAGTTTTCTTCACGTTCTTCGTGAGGACTGTAACTAGATTTTCAGCTTGTTGCTTTTCCAAAACGCTTGCCGCACCAGTTTCTGTGTTTGTTGCCTGAGCAGTAAACGTAGTCTGAAGAGCGATGAGTGTTAAAGCGACAGCATTATTTGCATCCGTACCAGCTTGGGTTATTTGTGAAACAAGATCGTCCGATATAAGTGGATTCAAAGCTTTGGTTCGAATTACGAGATTCGACAACTTTTCAATCACTTCAGCAGAGTATATGAGCTTGTCAATAACATCTTTCATGTCGTTGGCCAATGTGTCTGTAAGAGACATTGCAAGCACAACCTCATCATAAGCAATGCTAGAATTGGTGCTCAGATCTTTTGCTGCGTTTACAACACTATCAACAAGGTCTTTGTTATTCTGTGCAAGCGTACGGTTAGTATCTGCCGTTGACAAATATCCTTGAAATAGATTGGATTTTTCCGTGAGAGATGTTACCATCGCTTGGAATTTATCCACTTCGCCTTGCTGATCTAAGACTTCTAGTGTTAGCGAATCTAACTCAGCCTTTTTACTTTCTGTTACCCCGTACTTTGGCAATTGTGGCTGTTCAGCCATTGGGATTAATTGATTTTTCATAATGTGTTTTTTTAGTATTTAATGATTATACAATTGGAGAATATTTGAACGGCGTTGTTAGCTCATACATCGAAATAACACTTTTGTACTTGTCGCGGTTCTCTTCTTCTTCACCAGAAACGCACAATACTACTGGGATGTAATACTTTCCTTTCATTAGCTGGTTTCCAAAATTATCCGTCGTCGCATCTCCGATATAGGCATGGTAAGGATGAGAATAAATGATCTTTTCCACCGAATCGTCTGTAACGATTATTTCCTCTTCAACGCCAATTCCTTGCACCGCTGGGGTGTAATTTCCTGCAGCAACCTGCTCGGCGAGTTCTGCATTGAAAAGGAAGTCCACATTGTATTTTATTGACTCCCCCATTTCTGCGATAGCCGCTGCTCTTTCAGCTTCAAGAGCTGCAAGTTCGACCCCTAGTATTACTATGTCCTCTGCGTATTTTATCAAATTAGCGGCCACCTTTACCTGTTCAGCTTCAAGCCCCTTTTTCTCTGCTTCAAGCTTCTTTTTCTTCGCTTGCAGCTTTGTCTTTTCTGCTCCTGTGGACGAATTTATTTCATTTGTGAGGGCAGTTATTTCATCCGTTAAGTTTTCGACTTGGCCTTTGAGACTCATCTCTTCGGCTAAAGCACCTTCTGTCAAATCCTCTATTCCGCTTATTTCGGTTTTTTTCCCTTCAATGTCAGGATCTAAGTGTACTGCGATATCCTCGAGTTCCTCGATCTTTCCTTTAGCATAAGTAGTCATTAACCCACTGTTTACTTTTGGATCATGAAGCAAGAAGATACAACGGTAATCAATCTTAAAGTCATGATCTTCTGGTGCTTCAAAGTTCATGCGGAATTCATTCTTCCGACTTGCTTTAGGGAGAAATTCGAGATCCGCATTGATGAAAACATCAATTTCTTCATCTTTTACATCAATGTCCACATCAAGGGTTTCATCAATTTCAGTCTTCTTACCCAATTTAAAGACACGAATTTTCTCTGCGTCAACAGCTTCGAACTCATAGAGAAGCGTGAATGGTTCGGAAGGAGCCGTTAGGAAATTGTCATAGTTGTTGATCTTCCATTTGTACTCATCCGTATAAATTGCCATGATGAAAACGACATAGTCAGTGCCAAATTCAAGTGCGTCGCCGTCGGAGTCAATGAGCGGTTCTAAATCTAAGTTTAATGAAAATGATTCTTGAATCGACTCTAGCGTCCCTAAAGATTTATCAATAGGATAGAGCGCAAGAGATTCTTGCTGGTACATTATGTCCGCGTTCGAAAGCGAGAAGATTGATTTTCGCGAATTTTTGACAATGACCATTTTATAATCTTCCACAGGATAATGTGGTTGTTCATTTATTAGGTCAAAAGGATTTGTAATTCGATCAAAAGAAATCGTGATAGCCGTTGGGTAGTTAGGGTCATCTATCTCTACCTTCAAATCAAGATTTAGCTCATCGTTCATTGTAGAATAAGCGTCATCTGTCGCCAATTTTTCGACTAGGTTATCAAGGTATTCACCTTCAGAGAGCTTTTCTTGAGCACTTGATGTAGCAAGAGCGTCATTGTCTGCATTAACTAGGTCAGAAGCATTGTCGTAGTCAGTATTTGCTGCACTCAACAGTGTATTTACGAGTGTGTTCGTACCAGTCGATTTAGTCATAACTGCCCCAATTGAAACCTCAGCGGTTGCAGTTGAAGCTTCCATAGCTACCCGTGAAGCAATTTCAGCATTGTAAGCTGTGATGTTTATTAATTCCTTTGTCTCTGAGGCAAGATCGTAAATATCGGTTCCAAAATCAGCAGCATTCACGATGCTAAAGATGTTTCCTATGTCACCCGCCAAACGAACGATGGCATTTGATGCGGTTTGAACATTTGCGGCGGCAACGGAGGTATTCGTTACTGCTTGCTTCACGTAGTCGTTTGCCTGATTCGCCGCGCCTAGCTGGTTATTGGAAACGTTTGAGCTATCTACCGCTTGCGTTTTTACCTTGGTCTTTTCGGCTAATTTTTTCTCGGCAACATCCAGTTTTTCGGCCGCTGTAATTGATTGCCCTTCCGCATAGTATAGCGTGAACATGGAGGCATGTGTGGTCGCATCTATGGTCGTTTGAGCGACTTCTTGAGTCGCTAATGAGGAGACCACAATGGAATTTAGATTTTCATTGTACGTGTTCATATTATTTATTTTTTATTGATTAATTGATTTGATATTCTTGTTGAAGCTCTGATTGAGCATTGTTTAACTGCTATTAATCTTTTTACTGAATAAAGTGGTTTTCATAGGTCTGTTTATTTTAATATGGCCATGTTATATGAAGTGGTTTTTCCATCCATGGAAAGCGAATAATTGAAAATGAAAAAGGCGATTGATTGATGAGGACATCGTACGGCCGTTTTTCGACAGTAAGCTCCCAGCGATCTTCATCCTCTATTAGTAAACCATCGCGGACTAGCCAATTGCCACGAAATCCATTGATGGATGAATCTCCAATAGCGGGCCAATGTCCGATTGCAGCCTTTATCAGACCATCAACGAGTGTTTTGTCTTGATCAGAAATATCGATTCCATCCGCAATGGGTTCGGACAGAGGGACTCCACACAGGACTTTATTTAGCGGGAGTAGTGACTCTTCAGTACGCGATAACCCCGTAACAACGTATTGAAGATAATGAATGGCTTGATGTTGTTCCTCATCGCTAACGAACTTTCCGTTTTGTGTTATTTCCAAGCGATCTAGGAGCATGGTCAAGTAATTGTTCATTAGTACAAGACCTGCATTTTTTACTGCGATTCCTTCTTTGGACATAGTTTTTATTTTTTCCTTGATAGATTCTGATTCTACATAGTTTAGATCAAGTGGTAGGGGATTTACTTTTGGAACGGGCTTTGATTGCTCAATTAAACGATCCAGTGACAATTGCAAAGCTGGTGGGAATTGAATCTCTGACTTTTCAAGGTCATTGATGAATTTTTTGCTGGGTAAACCACGTTTAACATAGAGTTCCCAAATCAATTCGTTCCAAATTGCTTCGGGGGAAAGAATTTTCCAGTTGGATGAACTCCATGCTTTCAAAACTTTGCGGAAAAGCACCTCTTGAACCTCTTTTGATGTAACCCCCGTAAATGAAAGATGCCCAAGCACTGAATAAAGTTGACTGATATTTGCAAGAAGAGCTTGTTTACTTTTGTGGATCGATCCAATAGAAAGGCATAATTTTTCGAAAGGAATTTCTGTTGATAGTATTGTAATCTGACTTTCAGGGATAACCTTTTCTTTTAGAATGTTCAGAAAGTAGATCGGATAATGTGCGAGTAGTTCGTGAAGGAGGTCGCATACTTTTAAGTCACCAGTATCATTCAACCAATTTGGAATTTTGTTACCATGTATCAATGCATAAGAAAACTCTTCCAGCTGACCTGCTTGGTGACATTTTTGAAGCAGCGATATCGCTTTCGTATTAGCATCCGTTTGAGTCAGCTCTGCTATCGATGGGATGAATTCGTTCATGAGTTTTAGCATGTCAGCATTTAAAGAAATATTTATTGCCTTCATTTCTGTCAGGACAAGTGAACTGCTTACCTCGGCATTTTTTAGAATTTCCGTGAGCCACTGTTTTACATAAGTTCGAACATGAGATTCATTCCATGTCTTTACAGTTATTATTTTCCACAGCGTAATCCAACTATCCGTCTGTAGTTTTTTAGAAATACCTGTTAGTCCAACGCTGTTTGAGAGTTTGTTTAACAAGCGCATTATTTTCAATGTATCGTGAACGATTCCAGGAAGATCATTGGTGATCTGTACGCTAAACTCCTCGAAGGAAAAATGTGTGTCTAAGAAATCAATGCGATTTTGCGTAATCGGAATCTTAGCCAGAAGTTTTCGAACCTCAACAGGATCGGCACTAATTCCAAGTTGGAATATCACATCCAGCGAATAGTTGGCGCCATCATGCTGTATGGATTTTGTTTTTTGTTTGAAGCCCTTTTCTATAGATGTCAAGAGGTCTTCCTTACTTATTTGAATTCCCGAGTCTTGCAAAAGAACGAGAGAGGATGCAAGAATTGGTTCTTTGGAAACCCCGTAATGTGCGAAAACATGATCTTTAAACAACAGCTGAAGAACTTCAGCCTTTCCATGATGAGTTCTATAATCTGCAATAGTCGTCCAGTAGAGTTGTTCAAGTTGAACCTTTATTTCTTTTTGCGATTGTTTCAAGGAATGCTTGGCAAGAAGAATAGTGTATTCTTTCACAAGATCTTCCATGAGTTTTCGACCGTCAGTCACCAGATAGTTCAATAGTTCATGCTGTTCTCTTTTTTCAAATCCAAAGAACTTAGAATATGACCCTATCGCTAAGTGGAGTGTCAAGATTGACGCTACTTGTTCTTGCATGGATGGAGAAGCGAGAAGAATTTTCAACTTTTCGTGAGTTGGAATTCCGGCATAGCGAAGTACTTCCTTTTGGAGTTTCTTTGCACGTTGTTCAGAAATACCCAATGCATTGATTCCTTTCTTCTCAAAGAATGCAAGCATGAAGAGGTTAATATTCTTGGAAGATAAATTACTATGCTCACTAGAAAACTCCTTGAGAATCTGTTCAACGAGTTCAAAAGCATCCATTTTTGGATGGTGGACTATCGCTTTTAGACTCAAACGCATAAAGTCTTTACTGAACGCGCTTGCCAATTTTCCAACCTGTTTGTCAGTGCATAATGCGATCAAGACATTGCGTGTTGCTAAGAGAGTTTTGGAGATATCTTCTGACGCATTTTTCACAAGAAGTGAGATGAGCGTATCGTTTAGAATGTCAGAAAGAATAGCGTGGAGACCTCTCTTGTCCTTGTAAAGGCGAAGTATTTTTAACGCGTGACTTGGGTTTGCCTTAATGTACCTTTCCAACGAGTTTCGAAGCCATTCAATCCGCTTTTTATTAGCGACCGGAAGACCAAGTTCTTCGTCCATTTCTTTTAACATCATTTCAAAATGACGTTTTTGAAGAGATGGGTTCTTCATGGTGATCGTTGAATTGTAGACATGATTGAGCTCAGAATAAATTTGGAGCGTTCTCACATTTTTTGCAGCGCTAGGAATGGACACTCCTATTATTTCTTCCAGAATCCTTCCTAAACCGGTATGCTGGTGTTTACTTATTTCGGTCAGAAAAAAAATGAGACATTCTTTGGTATTGAACGGACCTTTTTGACTATTCAGAATAAACGCAAGGGCTATTTGCCAAAGTGCGTTACGTTTTATCTGAATAGAAGAACTTTGAAGTAGAGAATGAAGAAATGTAATAGTCTCATGGAGTTGCTTTGAACTATCCGGATTCATTACGCTAACAATGGTGATGAAGGAGCTTTCGTTTATCCCACCTAATGCTTTCTGAAGGTCATTTTTCGAACGAAAAACTTCTGTTAGAATTCCTTTGAATCGTTTCGTGTTTATAGTTGAGAGGCCGTGAATCAACTGGTTTAATTCATTTGTTTCTGATACCGATTTCTTAGATACACTGTGCGCTAAAAGTGTTGAAAATCGGTCCCAGAGTATTTCGTTATTTTCTTCAATTCTCGCTGTGTTGTTATTTGCCCCTTTACCTTCATTGGTGATCAATTGAAGAATCTTCAGAAAATCGAGATCAACATGGAATTTCGAACGAACCTTATCGATGGTTCTTTTGATAAGATCCATAAGTTCAAGATACCCAATGTTGTAATGATTGGCCATTTGTTGGATGGTACTTTTCATGAACGACACCTGATTAAAGATGGTCCCTTTTTCGGCGAGTAAGTGATTCAAAATCCAAAACCAAACATTTTTGCCGAAGTCTGCAATGTTCGATTGCACAATTGTTTCGTTCTTCTGAATCGTTATTAATTCTTGTGAAAAATGTTCAATTTGAGAATGATTAGTCGGTTCTAAACCTTTTATAAATTGGCGCATGTTTAGCTCATTCATTTGCCAAGCCATTCTTCTTCGAACACGCTCATGAGACATTCCGGCAGCACGAAGTCTTATAATAATTTGTTGCTGGTTGTGCTTCAGTTGATCAGTTAATAATTGGTTAACTGACCCTTCAGAATTTGAGTAGCTCCAAGGTGTAATTCCCTCAAGGAAAAAACGAACGAGAATATCTTCATTCGAAGTTGCCTTATCAATTACTTCAAGGTTCTTCCCACCTTGGGGCGTACGGAGAATTAAATTCACTAGCTGTTCACGCAGCAGCGCTCGCAATTTAATGGCTGAATCATGTTCGAAATTCTCAAAATCAATTTCCCCAAAATCAAGTTCGAGGGACTGGATGCGCCACGTTTGTTCACTAGGACAGAGTGTATTTAGCACGTCTTCAATTTCCCCAAGCATGCGTGTATTGCTCCAAGTACTGATTCTATTTTGCAGTTCGGGCGCATGTTTCCTGTCATCAATGGTGGTCTTCCATTTGAAAGCTGAAATGATATGTGAAGTCCCACTATTCATTTCCTGTTGATAGATTTAGATCAATGATGTATGAAACCTTATTTGCAAGTTTCCAAGCTTCGAGTGATTGAATTGTTCGCTGTTCAAACAGGACAATTGCCGTCAACGCTTCAATAACTTCTTCCAATAAGGACTGTACCTCTTCAGAACGATGGACGAATTCACCATTCTCAATCAGAAAGATTGAAAAGACAACAATTGCCTCCAACAATATCAATGCTTCAACATACAGGTCAATATCCTGTCCATGTTCGATTTTGGACTTCACAAGTACGATAAGCTCTCCTAACAAAGCGAGTTCCAATTGTTCGATTGCCCTGATCTCTACTTCTTTCAAAGAGTCGATGTCCTCAGCTTTTTTGCGCTGTTGCAATTCTTTCAGTTTTTCAAGCAATACATAAATTTCAAGTTCAGAACCAAGGGAAAAACGAAGCGAATTGTGCCATGCAGCATATATTGGAATAAGGACTCCAAGATCTTCTGGACGAACAAGATGATAACAATAGTTTACATTGGCAGGAAGCGAACTCTCAGCGAAAATTTTGAGACGGGTTTGAAATTCCGAATCGTTATACTGTGTAATAATTCCATCCTTCTCAGTTGTGGGGAATATGAATGTTGGGAATAGAAAGATTACATCGTAGCCGAAAATTGAAAGCTCAAGAGGTAAATCGGACGCTGTTATAGAATTCGCTACAACCGTAGTTTCAATGAAAAATAAACCACGACGTTGCTCAATCATCCACAGAGCTTGATTGACAGGGTTAAAATTGTTTTGTATCACAAAATGTCCTCGTCCTTCTGGACTTCCTGAAATGGGTTCGGGTTCTTGATCGATGCTTTTGTAAATGTAGTTGGTATATAGGGGCCTAAGGCCAAATAAGAGGCTGAGCTTAAGCTCGACAGCAGAGTAGTTTATAAAGTCAGAGCTTTCCAGTTTTTCGAGCGCATCAATTTTCGCCGATTTGAAAATGAAATCGACAGAAGAATCTCGACGAATTCGGGCTTTGACCTTTTCTGTAATTTCTGGCACTTCACCACAGATGGACAATGCCGTGTAGTAATCATAAGCTTTTTGTCTATAGTAAGAAAGAAGACCTAAATTCTGTAAGTATAGACTTTTGAAAATTACTTGATCTTTAAGACTATCTCCAGTATAGACGGAGCCTTTTATTATTGTATCTATGATGTACGGAGACTCCCCATTTTGGGCCAATAAATGGTCGAGGATACGATTTCTCCGATTTAGACTTACGTCTTCATTTTCCATGAATCCCATTAAACCATAGATATAGGGATTGTATGGGTCCTCTTGGTATTCTGTCCAGCTTTCTTTTTGGCGTTTCTTGTCTGAGATGAGTTGTTCGCTAAAGTTGAACGTTTCATTGCCTCGAAGTAGAGGAGCAATATTTGGCACGTCATAAAGCGACTGATAGAAATAGCTTGGTGAGAATCGTTTGTATGGAACAGGAAATTCAGGATGTTTCTTTTCAAATGCATCTTGTGTGGCATAGAAACTCTCTACGTCTGAAGGCGTACCGCTTGAAGAGTTTCTAAAAGAAAACAACTTGTCAATATTCGCAAGCTGTGAAAACTGGTTAGCAAGCAGTTGATCGAACAAAGTCAAATATCCTTTGAGCTGCCTTGATTGTGCAATTTGAACTTCTGTAGCATTCGAGGAGATTGAGTTCTCTCCAATAGCAAATATTTCTGGGAAGGTGTTTTGTATAGAATAATAGCTATTGATGTCTCTGAACTTCCCTTCCGGATATTTAGTGCTTAGTGTGTTTGATTCCTCCAACACCAAGTTTGTTTGATCTCCAGTGAAACCTTCTGGCGAAACAGTTTTCGTGATCGGCAACATTGAATTGATGTTCTTCCCATTGCAGATTATGTTTAAACCAGCGGCAATTGAACTTTCGAGATCAATAACAATTAGTTGATTTTCATCCACTTGGAAATGATCCTTTGGGAGCTCGATCGGATCTTTACTTTCAATAGGTATAATGCTATCGAATTTAATGTCGGATGCAGAAATTACACCGTCAAGATCTTGAATGATACTTGAGATGTCAATCGACAAGACATTGTCATTTTTTTCTCCTAAGTTTTTCGGATCAATCCAGCCATTCATAAGAAGCGGACCATTGTATACAAGGTCTGTCGATAGATTTTCCCAAGTTTCGAACATGCTCGGAACGACCTGTGGAAAGATGAAATTTCGAATGTTCAGATTTCCCTGAAAAATAATATTGGACAAGTCGGATTTATGCTCTATTGTTATCTGTCCATTAATGAGAGCATTCACAGGGCTTAGGGATTCAGGAATCAGAAAAATCTCATTGATATTTCTGGCATTGTTGAGCAGAAAAAAAACTTCGGTGCACAGTAAGGTTGTTTGTTTTTTGGTGTATGATGGATCACAATAGAGGTAGACCTGATATGCGTTAATTGGAATTACACTGTCCAAAGAACTCGGTTCAATGATCAAATTGTATACGCCATCAATGGCATCAAGAACATACCTTTTGTAGTCATCAATTGTGAGGGGTGATGTTGTTAGAATTTCCTCAGGCAAATAAAATTGATTCTCAGTTTCAAGTGTTCCATCTTTCCTCGTTAAAATATCTTCAACAGAAAATTCATTGCAGTATCCGAGTTCCGTAAGTGCGTAGGATACCTGATCTAGAATTGTAACCCCGGGATCACTCGCGTTCAAATTTGTCCAGTCACTCGTCCCATGTTCCTGAATATAGGCAAGTCCAGCGTCTTTCACCGTTTTGAAATCGGTGTATTGCGATTTTTCGCCATCTTCTATGTGATAGATTTCACTCATGAATTGACTGGTTGAATATTGTGACACATTTTCGAAACAAACAATTCAGACGGTTCGGAAAGTTTCAATGTTGTAGAGCTGACAGGATCAGATGAATGAATCATTGAGTCGTCCTCTAAAAGTTGTCTATAAGTCTCGAATGAAATCGACTCGACTTTTGAAACACCTTCTATGGATTGAATGAAATTGACCACTTGTGCTTCTGTAATTTCTTGGTCAATGGGAGTTTGCTGTCCTCCATCCTCTATCCATGGTGAGAGGTAAAGATTCAGTCCCCGTGCAATATTTTGGCGCACTCCTTCAAACTCAAAACCTGATAAAATGGAAACAGATGCAATTACTTTTACCTTAATATAATTGAAATTGGAGACGCTAATATTAGCGAAGGCAGAGGCTCGCTTACTAAGGTATTTCTGAATTTCGGCTACCGTGCATTCATCAACAAAGGGGGTATACGCATTTGGATCTGATGCATTTGCAAAGGCTTTTACTACATAAACAGAAGTCCCTTTTGTTGATTTATCGTCAGTAAATTCAGTATTCGCTACTGCTTTCGAGTAGAAAATAGTATCAAAATGCTGCTGAATTAGTCGGAAATAGTCTTCTGAACTGGCTACGCGATCTTTTGTTTTTAAACGATTGCTCACCCGTTTATTCATCGCCGTTGTTGTTTCAGCAGGCTTCCCTCCGAAAGAAGGAAAGGGTTGAAGAATAGTTGCAATTTGAGGGACCGCTGTTTTCGGACTTGCAATGGTATCACTGTCTATTTTTGGAGTGTCGAACCCAGTAAATGTGGAAATATCTGAACGAGAAACTTCAAAGGTGTTTGGACTCAGATATGCCGTTTGTGAAACCGATGATGGGGTTGCAGTTGTTGCCAGATTCATACAAATCCATTTGTTTTCACCAGGCATAGTCGGATGTTGTTTCTCTATGGTCGTTTGAATGTCCGCAGTGATTATTCCAGAGCAGATGAAATCTTTGGTTGTATCTGACAGCACATTGAGTGCACTCCATCCTCCCTTGCCGAGGTAATTTTGAGTTACATCGTTGATTTGATCACTCTCGGAAGCCATGGAAAGTTCAAAAAAGAAATTAACCGTGTCCGGAGTAACTAAATTTTCCAGTTCAAGGAATAAAGTTCCAGAGGAATTGTAAGAAGGAAAAAGGGGAAAACCAGCTATGTTTTTCTTATTGTCGGCGATTGACGTGATGGCTTCGTCATATTGTTTTGTAATGTCCAAAGAACTGTCGTAGAGTGAATAACTTTCGAATGGGCCATACAAATAGTACTGAATTGGATATACCTGTTTTTGAAAACTTAGGTTATAGGTATGCGATGCTGTATAAGTCGCTGTAAGTCCACTTGACTTCAATGAGAAGGGAACATTAACCGCTTGGTTTAAAGCAGGAGGAATTACACAACGTTTCGCAATTGCTTGAGCCTTTAACATCGCATAATAAGTAACTACATTTGGATAAATGAAACTCCCGAACCCTTCAGATGGTGCTGATAAAACCATACGCATGAAGCCGTTCTGAGTGGCATCCGTGAATTCAACAGGTATAGACGATTGAAGAGAAGGATCTACTTCTTTGGGGTTAGCCCAATCAGTGGTTACTATAATTCTGTCTTTCTTACCTTTCAAAGAAATATCGTCCGTAATAGGATTAACAAGAGGGAGATAAGAGAAGTAACTCGTAGGGTTTAATCCTGACAGCTCTGCATTGTTCTTATGAAAGAGTAAAGAAGAGGTTTTGGGAAATTCTTTTTGATTTGCGGTTGTTTTTTTATGTCCTAATATGTGAAATGGGTTCCAATCACCATTTTGCAGCAAATCAAAACGTACCTTGAAGCATTCATTGTTAAATGGACTACTCTCAGAGTCAGGCGTTGTGGGACAGGTTCCGAAGATTATTTTTCGTATCCATTTGACAAATGGGTTCGAAGTAGAGTCAGATGAAGTGGATCCTTGTTTGCTTTGGGTACCTAAAAAATCGTTGTACTGTTGATAGTATTGCTGAAATCCACCATCAGGCAAATTGGACCAATCCAAAGCGATTGATAGAGAACCGAGAGGTTTACTAAAAATTTCTGCGCTTCCAATCATGAAACTGCTATTCACCTCCGACATTGGCCCCAATGGTTGAAAGGGAGTCTTTGTGCTTAAAATTCCAAAATCATTGTACAATTGAAATGATTTGGCCTCTTCAACTTTGGTCGTTATGGTAATCGTCTCCAGTTGAGGTGGAGCTTGAATATTGGAGAAGGTGGTAAATTCCATCTTGAACAGGGGCCAAGAAGCTGTATATCCATCAGGATTCACTAAAAATGCTTCAATGGGTGGGTCCGTTGACTCAAGGGTGAATTCAAAAATAACGGTGTTTGGGTTATCGGAAGGACTAGATTTGGGCATTGACAAAGGAAACCATGCCGTTTGAGTACTCAAATAATAACTTGCCTCAGAGAGGTATTCAGAGTCGATTTGACTTTGAAATGTCATTTCCATTTGGATAGTTCGAGAGCCTTCCATCAAGAGCAAAAGGGGAGAGGCAATTGCACATCCCATTTTGACTGGTTTTAAATCCTTTGTTATGCTTCCTCCAAATGTTTCCCAAGTCTTGATGTTTCCGTCTTCAGATTTTCGCACTGTACTCGGGTCAGAAACCTTTTTAAGATAGAGTGAGCAATCATTGGTGTTGGGTGATCTAAAAAGGGTATACGCTGAAGCGATTTCAGCAGGATTTAAACTTACTTCAGAGCTAGATTCAAAATAAATAGGATTTTTGTCGGTGTCAGTTCCTGCATCAAATTGAGTTCCAGATGGAAGGCTGAACGCTGCGTCGAGTTTAGCCAATTGAGCAGTAAGATATACCTTATCAGGAACAGCACCTCTTTTCTTTTGCTTTAGAATGTCTTTGTAATAAAATTTCAAATGTTTTTTTGCAATTCCGTTCAGCTGTTCTCTATACGGAGACAGAAGATTTGCAAATGTCCTTAACAGCAAGGTGTCAGGATAGTTACTCTTTTTTGCGTTGAGCGTCTCAAATTCTTTAGAAGATTGGTCGACTACAGTTTTGAAAAAAGTGAAAAGTTGATCACCGGCACTGATCACCGAAGGAACAATTTCTTCGAGTGTGAAATCTATAATATGAAGAATTTCCGCAAATGGAGACTTGTTTTTGTCCGTTTGCCAAACCTTTCCTTGAAAGGCCATTTCTTTCGAATTGGTAACAATGGATTCATTGTTTGGAAAAACCTGCTTGGACAGCTTCAGTATATAATTATGTGACCCTAAATGTGCTTTATTATTGAACTTGACATTAATTGCTTCTCGCAGAGATAAAAGTGCCCAATAGAGACTTGCAATGTTGTTCTCAACTTGATGAAGTACATATTTCTCTAGCGTGTACTTTTTATCAGTTTGAACCATGTACCATGTCCATCGTTCAATACGAATGAAGACCTCAAAAAGTTGATCAAAAAGTTGATCGAGCCCAGCTAAAACTTTATCGTTCCCTTTGTCAAGATTATTGGTAACACCTTTGCAAGAGGTGAGGTACATTGAATGAATAGCACTAAATGGAGTAGCAGAAATAGAAGCTACAAGAATCACGGGATCTTTTAATAAGAAAGGAACCCAGGTCCCATTGTGAGTATTTGTGTTGTCGTAAAAATTGATCAGTGAAGCAAATTCGGATAAAAAACTAAGTGTATCTTTTTCTGACCTACCATCTATCAAATGCGGACTTGGAACCAAGGATTTATCCAAGGACATTAATGCGCGATTGTGGTTAATTACTTCCATTGCTTATTTTCTCAAATTTGTTCCCTCATTCAAATGATATGGGAACACGTAATTGTGACGTGTATTGGTTTGATTGAAAACATAGTCGATGCCAATATCTACCATGCCATTCTGTTGATCCTTAAATTCCACGCGTACATTTTTAACCGTTATTCGCGGTTCGTTTTGCAAAAGCGAAACATTGATGGCATCTGCCATTTCTCCCTTTAAGGTCTCATCCATTTTTCTAAAAATGAACTGTTGAAGTCCAGAACCAAATTGGGGCTCCATGCTTCTTTCACCAGTTCGAGTATGCAAAATGAGGTCAATCGAGTCATTGATGTTCTGCTCAGACTTTGTTAGATTTAAGGAGTGATCTCCAACCGAAAAGGCGATTGGAAAAGCCCAGCCTGAGCCTAGAAAAGAGCTGTCAATTTTTTGTTTTCTATCCACCGATTTGTACGTTTAATGCTCCAAGAAGGATTGTTCCTCCATGAGCTGTTGAATCTCCCATTCTTGCCGCTGGCATTCCCCCAATCATAACAGATGATGAACCCTTAACAATTGAATCTGGGGGGCCAACACATACGAGCATATCACCTACGCGAGCTGCAGGTAATTTTCCTATCAAAACGGTCGGCTCACCTGGGCCAACAATCGGTCCTCCAACATGTGGGATTGGAACAATTGCAGGGGTCTGCATTGGGCATTCATGAAAATCTGTAAGTCGTGCTGCTGGTGGCATATCGTTTTAGTTTATCATTATCATTGTAGCCTGTAAAGTCAACTCCATACCTGCATTTACCTTGGCAGTCATGTTTCCTTTCGCGGCGTATTCCATTTCGGCTGTCTCTTTTATGTTTAATCCATCAATTGTTACGTCTCCTCCAGAAGATTTCGCTGCTATTCCCATCTTTCCAGTTATGTTGACTTTCTGGTCTGCTTCGATATTTATATCCTTTGGACTGCTGATCGTAATTCCAGAACTAGACATGACAATTTTGTTTTTATTGCTATCCTCCATAGTGATTTGGTTGTCTTTATCACTTAGAATTACGGTGTTTTTCCCAGGTGTATTGATTGTAAATACCTTGTTTTCATCGTCAAATTCAACCGAAATTCCAGACTTTGAGACAATTGCTTTCAGTGAATTTTTCTCATTCGGTTCGAGCCCATTGAAGGGTTTAATCTTGGTACTGCTGTACATGCTCCCTAGAATAACTGGGAACCTAGGATCTTCGTTGAGGAAACCAAGCACCACTTCGTCTCCCACTTCAGGCATGAAGAAGGCTCCAGCGCCACTTGTTGAATAGAAATTGGAGAGCCTTGCCCAGATTCCTTCACCGTTTTGATCGAAGAGAGGTACGTTTACTAAAATTCTGAATTGAGAGTCTGGATCTTCATACATTTTTTTTACGGTTCCGTTGAACAAGCCTCTTGCTCCTGGCAGGAGTCCGGCAGCTGGTGGCGCCATTACATCGGGTTCTTCTGTAAACCACTGTGGTGAAAGTCCCAATGACACTTCTGTTATCCAGTTTCCATCTGATAGATCATGACGAACATTGGAAATTAGGTAGTCTCCGTTGAATCGATCGCCAAGCCCCCCAAACGTCATGTATTTAGCTGGATCTACAAGATCAGTCCCTTGAAACTTGGCACTCCCAATAATTTTTGCGTAATCGCTTTTGACCAATTGAGCTTTTGACCAATTCGTTAGATCTGTAGATTCCAATGGTGCAGTTGTTTGAAGATCAAACTCGGAAAGACCCACAACCTCAGACAGTTTTTTTGAAGTTAAATTACCAGGGCCTGCATAACTGTTAGACTCTTGCTTCGAAACGACTGCTTGGGTTTTAAAATCCCATGTGCTCGCCTGAACACTCGCCAATTGAGAAATGGAATCTAAATCCGCATTGAATTCCATAAGTCCATCGCCATATTTTACAGTGAGGACGGATGAAGTATCTGCATCTGGTTTGATAACCGAAACAGTATTATTCAATGTTGTTACGATTAGGCTATTGGCTTCTGCTCGAGCGAGTATAAAATCCCAATCTCGAACATAGTATTGCACTTGTTCAGGCCATTCCTCGCTTGTAGAGGTTACGTCCGCTTTAAGTCCAGAATAGTTACCAATAATGGATGAAATAATTGCGCTATCTGTTTTTTTCGAGTAGGTCAAACTTTTTCTTCCTACGACCATCTTTATAGCCTCATCTCTGCATTCAACTTCGAGGGCTGAACCCACCAGCGAATCTATCCGAATGGACTGTCGCGTTATAATGCCTTTAAAGATCACCTTGTTAGTTCCATCATATCCAGCTTCAATTGTGATAGTGCCACCTGGGACAAAAGTGGCAGAAGAGCTAGCTTCAAAATCACCCGTATTCGCCTCGCCATCAAGGATTGTTACAATAGCTGTCGAGATGCGATTTATTCCCTTTTCGACGTGTACTTTTAGTACAGAAGACTCATCAGGAATAGTTGATCCATCGACGGAAACTGAAAATGAGGCGATGCCTCCACTTTTAATAGTTGTAGCTGACATTATCTTGATTGTATTATTGGTGGAAAAATAAGTTTGTCTATACCCTTCAGGTTTCTGAATTTATTGAGATCATTAAATCTTGCGACATCCACGTATCGGGAACTATCGTTCCAAACATCGTTGCATAGTTGAGGGAGTGTATTTCCTTCAACAACATCAACGATATGTGTGACATCCGCAGATTCTTGTTTATCGAGTTTTTTGACCGTTGACGGAGAAATGTACTGACTGAAACTCAGAGACACTTTCGCTCGCAATGGACTTCCGTCAGGTTTAAAGAGCGTATAAGAAGTCTCAAATGAAGTTAGAACGCCTTTGAAGATGAAATTTTTCCCCCATTGAATAATCACAAAATTGGGTCTATGAATTTCTCCATTGTAGGTGAAGACAATTGCCTCTAGCGCACTTATTTCCGTGGACATGTCAGTTCTTTTTGCATCCACTACACCAGAACAGTCGATTGTGATATCAAAATTTAACTTATCACTTGGAGTACTCTTGTACTTCTGCGAGGCTGAGCTAGAATCAGGAGCTTGTTGTTCATTGTATTCAATGCTTCGCTGCCATTTAATGGTGTCTGGATTTATCATGACAGAATACGGCTGTCCCTCAAAAGCACTTTGAAATTCTTCATCCGTATACCCCGTTATTTTTAGCAACTCCAAACTTGCTCCCATAGTCTTTTTGTTTTATCGTTTGTGACTGTTTCTTTTTTCGTTTTCAACAAGCATTCTTTTGCACTCTTCTAGTACTTGTTTCTTCAGGTTTTTCAAATCTGAATCACTGACATTTCCTACATGGTTTTTATTCCCTGTGGAAACCTCCGTTTTAATTACTAATTCTCTTATCTCAATTGGCATAGTTTACAAGAATAGATTTGAGAATGACGTGCTTTTTGAAATATCGAAGTAATTGTAAGCTAACTCGACAGATTCAATTACCAAAGCGTTTTCCTGAGATTTTAAATCCGAGATTGAATACTTTATTGGATACGCGTTGTAAAATGTCCACATTGCGCAAACCAGACCATCAGCATCCAATAGGCTCACCATTATGTCGTGTGTTTCTATTGGATTTGCAAGGCTCCCATCGATTGAACTTTCACACCAGTTGACTAAGTTTGATCCGTTCACGATTAAGGCCCTTTTAAGCACCAGGTTTGGGCTAGTTGAAACGGTGGGGAGCCTATATTTAAAACGGTTCTCCCCACCGCAAACAACTTCTTCAATTCCTGTCTCTCTAGAGATTCCGGACACCTCCTGAAAGGCGGAATCTTCTCCCAAGAAAGAAAGCTGAAAGTAAAAACCTACTGGATAATCAGCCATTCGTAACGATCAGTTGTTCATGAGCGATTTCCAATGTGTCAACAGCTACCTCGTTCCCTTCCGACTTTAGGTCGGTGCTCGTGATTTTTGTTGGCCATGCATTGTTCAATTGCCACTGCATAGTAACACTTCCTGACTCATCGAGGAGTTTAATTAGCACTGTTCTCCGCTTAATGGTATTCATAGAAATTTCATTGTGCCAATCCCAAAAGGTGTTGTCATTGACAAAAACTCCTCTTTTCATAGTGATATTCCCATATTTTGCCATACCCGGCATTTTTTCAACTGAAAAGAGCGGGCTGTTGCTTTTACGGTATTCCAATATTTGATTTTCGACATCCATTCCAGAAACTTCCTGAAATGCTACACCAGTTAATTCAGTTCCGAGGTCTACTTCGAATCGGAATTTCGGCATGGGCCACGTTGCGCCTTCTGCGCTTCCATCATCTGCCATAATAATATATTTTTTAGTGTTTAATTAAATTTAATTTGTGATTAGCTTGAAGTAGCCATTTGTTGCTCAAAGGATAGAATGATAAATTCTGCTGGATGCGTAATTGCAACTTTTACCGTTACCCGCATATAGCCATTCAAAATATCTTCTGAAGTCATTGTTGTACCTAGTCCGCACGCAACGGAGAAAGCATCAGCAGGAACAGCTCCCTGAAGACCTCCTTCTTTCCAAATACTTGTCAAGAAACTGCCAATCATAGCTTTCACTCCTTCCCATGTGTTTTTGTCGTTGGGCTGGAATACGTATGCTTGAGCCGCTAATTTACATGACTGTTCTAGCATTGTCATAGTTCTTCGAACAGGCAAGTACTTCCAATCCAAGCTATTTCCATCAAGCGTTCGTGCTCCCCATACCAAAATCCCCAAGGTTCCGAATGATCGAATGGCATTGATTGATTTACCTGAAACAGCATCCATGTTTAAGTCTCCTTGCTGTGTTTCGGACAAGTTAATTGGTAAAGCAAACACACCCGCGATGCTCGTATTTGCTGGGGCTAACCATGGTCCTCCCTCATTGTCAGTTTTAGTTATAACTCCAGCCATTCCACCACTTGGAGGCATCATGTTCACGTCAGACAATACATGCTTAACGATAAGCGCATAAGTTGGACTTGCGGTCACCAATGAATTGTTGTACTGCGATACAGTAAGTCCAGTTCCCGCTTCAATATTTGAAAGAATTGTTGCAGCAGTCGGATTTGGATCCGTCGGTGGATTTAATAGCGCTTCAAGTTGCGTGACATCTCCTCCAAACAGATTTGTATAATCAATATCTGTGTTTTGCATTAATGTAGTTGCAACAAATGGATAGTAGGCTGTTCCGTAGTCCAATCCGTTGGTTCCAGTATTGCTTCTGAATGCGTCAATGTCTTGTGTGTACAAAATCGGGTCAGGCGCATTTCCACCAATGATATCGAAAATTGAAATAGCAGTTTGCATTTCAGTGCATTGCAAAAGCATTTCTTGCATTAGGGTACCATTGTTTGCAACAGACAAAAGTGTTGCCTCCGGACAAATATACATGGTTGGCTCTGTCTCGTTTAACAACAAGGCAAGTCCACCCATTAAATCATTGAGTTGCACATTTGGATTGATAATTTGATCTCCAGCAGTCATTGGTTTTCCAGATGGCTCTCCATAAGATCCTACCGAAACAATGTAAGCATCACCACCACCATTCTCATAAAACAGTTTGATACTATTGTAGAGGTAATAAATAGTGTTCGGATCTGGAACGATGGAATAGTAATCTGTTCCAATCATCATATAATCACCTTCAGTGGGTTGACTTTTCTCTAGCACTAGATAGTACTCTGGACTATACTGCTTAGTTGGGTCCGCCGGAGCTGGTGGATCTGGAATGCAATAAATTGCTTGAAATTCTGCGAGTGACGTAATTTTCTGAGCCACATTCGTGTACGATTTCCCTTCGTACATTGCTTGGGGAGTATAACCGATAAATGCTGGAACAGCAGTAGCTACGGGAACTACTGAGTTCGGGAATGCATTTATCTCGTCGATATAAACCCCAGGAGATTTGATGTTTGATTCATTCATAGATTTCTCATTATTTGTTTTTATGTTGACTTATAGATATATATACATTGGTGATGACATGCAATCGATGCCATTTTCAGAAAAGATTCCGAAGTGACTAGGATTGGCATTTGGGAGCCCTTTAAATACTATTTTGGGGTTCGCTTTTGTTTTTAATTTGTCGTTTTGTATTGCAGCTGGATTGTTTGCAAGGTCGAAATTATTTACTGCGATTTCAGAGAGCGGAATCAACGTTTCACTAGTAAATAGTAATGCCTCTTCATTGGTAGGCAAGGTGACATTTGACGGTCCAGCAAAAGCAATTTTAGATTTTCCGGTAATTGAAGGGTTGTCAAGAAGAACCTTACTTTTATTTACTACATAATATTGCCATTGAGTAGGTCGAGCCTCAAAGTTTATTTGATAGTTAATTTCTTGACTTGGTTTGTTTCCTTTTATAAGGTCTGCGAATTGTATGTTTAAAGCTCCAATATTTGTACTTGAATCTTCAGAAAGCGTTTGATTTAGGATCACTGTTTCATCTTTCAGTTGATTCAAAGGGTCGCTATTCGAATAAAGAATTTGTCCCAGCCAATTGACTGGAAGATCTGTGAAAAGTACAAAATCAGGATTGGTCGTCTGAATTTGAAAATCAAAACCACTTTTACCTGTGGATGATTGAATATAATTTATGTAGTCTTCAATAGAATCATTCGTTGTATAGAGATCGAAACCATCGTTCCGGCTATGTATTTTAAAACCAAAGCGCTTAAATAAGCTTTCAGTATCAGTTGATGGGCTGAATAAAAGACAATTGCATATATCCCCTTGGAAAAATGTGTGCTTCACTGTTACTGTAAAGACTAATTTATAGTTCGCATTCATCATGATTCAACAGTGTTTGAAGTTTGATTAACTGCGGTAACAAACCCTTCTGTCTCGTTAGCTTGAATGGTGATCAAACGAACTTTGTAGATAACAGAAGGCTGATATTTGGCGCCCATAGCGCTCCATAAATTATGCATCTCGTGGTAAGAGATTTTTTCAATTTCATATTCGAGTTTAGTTAATTCACTGGGAAAAACGGAAGAGGTATTGGAATCCATTACATTGTTTACTTGAAAAAACTGAATGGCTGAATTGAGAAATTTTAATGTTTCGTCGTAGTCATCGAAATTCGATGTAAGCAGTATGTCGAGATTGTATTTTTCACTTGGGTTAACGTCCGAAAATTGTCCGTTGCTCAATTTTTGATTGTGTGAATAAAATGGTCGTAGTGTTTCCTTCTCTATGTTGATCAATGAAATTACGACCTTATTTTGATTAATTTGAGGGATAGACCCATCAGGGTTGATTATTGTGTTGAGGTGCACTTTGCCCTCGTCAAGACCGAATCTATTCTTTAGATATTGATCAAGGGAATCATTCGTAAAACGCAACGCTTTTTTTATCATAGTGGTGAGTTTCCCGCGACCAAACCTGCTCGTATTCCTTTGTGGGAATTTTTCGTGAATTGGTTGAGGTTGTACTTCAATGATAAAATTAGGAAAGTGATGATACTAATTTAGACATAGCAAATAGACTAATCATGCACACAGATCATTGTTTATAAAAAAACATAGACAAAACGTAGACATTTGGGATTGCCCCATAAAGAGAAAATGTCCTGTTGAGACAAATTTAGAGAATTATTCTGGCTGGTGAAGTCGATTACAATTGAATCCGATTTGAATCTCCAAAAGAGTGAACATACAACCCGAGTTTTTGTTCCTTGGGAAGAAATAATTTCTTTTTTAATCGGTATTTATGCGTTCGCACACTTTCCTGATTGATGCCGAGCAGATTGCGGATATCATCATTCGAAAGATTCATTTTTAAATAGCAGCAATATTTAAGATCCTTGGTGGTAAGGTCGGGATGTTTTTTTGAAAGAGATGATATGAATCCAGGATCAATTTTTTCATAGTACAGTGCAAAATCATTCCACATCTTATCATTGTTCACCCCTAACTTAATGGAATTGGCTATTGATATTAATTCTACCCTTGTAGGGTCATTGACATAAGGGAATAATTCTGAAACCCGATTTTTAATACTCGCCAGTAACTTTGTCTTTTGATCAATTTCCATGACATATTTACTCAAGGTTCGATGACTTTCTTTTCGCTGAAGTTCTGGTTGACGAGCCTTGGAATTAGTTGCATTGTTGAGGCTAGAGTATTCTTTCAAATGAAGAATGGACCGAACAGTCAAACTTATGGATTCTCCGTTTCCTAAATGTTCAATTGGGTGTGTGAAGAAAACTTTGTTTTTAGTTGAGTTGATTAGAAGTTGCTCATTATTGCGTTTAAGACAGACAATTGGAATATCCAGATTATTGATGGAAAGATTGAAATCTTCTAATGTTCGTGCACTGTTTTTGAAACCCAAGATGACCACTGCCGGATTCAATGAGCGCGTAATCTGAATCGCATCTGAAACCCTGGTCGATGATATGATGTTAACTTGAAAAGAAGCAATACTGCGTAGACAATGCATCACAGATGAGATGTTAGCCAGATTGTCACATGCGATAAGCACTAATTTTTCCGTCATTGTTTTTAGCAATAATCTATGCCGGCTTAGCTTGAATCAAGAATTAAATGGATGACCAATAAAATCGTCCAGCAACAACAAGAGCTCCGCTCCGTATTCCTAGGCAAAATTCTGTTTTAAAGCAAGCAGTTAGTTACACCATTTTCATATCTCTTGAGAAAATGATGGGGGGCAATATAGGCGTTTTAATTTATTTAGAGGTGAGTATTTATACCTGATTTTTTCGAGATAAATACCTGATTATTTTATCGTAAACCTCACAAAATTAGAGGTTCACGATAATGCTTAAGTGAATAGTTGGTCCATTGACGGAAACGTAAAAATGACCTTATACCTTCCTTTTTGAAAGGGTTTCTGATTTTATTTAGGATCTATTATTGGTGGAAAAACAAGTTGAACACTTGGCTTTAAATTCCTGAATTTGTTGAGTTGATTGTATCGCGCTAATTGAATATAGTTCGCATCATTGTCCCAAACTTTCTGGCAAAACGAAGGAAGTGAACTGTACTGCTGAGCCTGCACCAAGGGCTTGTATTTTTTTGCTGCTGGATTGGTATCGCCCTTTAGTTCTTGAATATAAACGCCTGGAGTTTGAAGATTTAAAATAGCCATAGTGTCTATATTTTACTTCCCCTTCGGCACGTGACGATTGGTGAATTTTTCAGCAGCTTTATTCCAACTGTCAATAAGTTCTCCCCGTTGCTTGTTCGAATCTTCAGTTGCATTGTTGTACTTCGTTGCTGCGTCATTCATTTCATTCACACCATTGTTGAACTGATCGACATCCTCCTGAGTTCTATTCTTTGGCTTCTTCTGATCGAAAGCTTCTTTGATCTTCATAAAACGTTCGTTGGTCTCTAGGTAATGAAGCACGGCATCAACATCATCATCAGCTTCACGTTTATAAAAGTTGAATAGTTGACGTGTAGCAGTGATCATCCCAGGATCTCCTTCATATTTCTGTACACTTGACAGCTTTGTCAATCCTTCTTCGGTGGCTTCAAGCAGTGCATTTCGATTTTGTTCAATTGCACTCACATCATTTCTACTGATTGCGTCAAGGAGATAGCTCTCCTGCTTATATGATTTAAAGAAAATCAAATAGACTTCATTGTAATGGTCATATACCAAATTGGCAATTTCCATTTTTTGATCAAGTTTAGACTCGCTTTCAATAATGGTAATATCATTAGATTCTGCAAATAGCCTGTGCTCTCTTGTGATCATTTCTCCAGCTTCTTTCAATTTATCACTAGCCATTTCTCTAGCCAATAAATAAGCTTCCATCGCATCATAAGATTGTTCCGAAACTGCTTCCATATCGAGTATTTTGGCATAATCTTCTTGCAGAACTACGTCAATTAGAAAGAAGTAATGAACTACCGAATCGCGGTAACGGCCATCACCGTTAAAATCCTTCGCACGCTTAGCTCTGTTCAACGCACTACCTGTTGATTGAATTAATTCTGCTCTTCTTTTCTCAACATTTCGGGCACTTCTTCCATGAGAAACAGAGCGCGTATAATCCCACATATCTTCCTGTATTTTTAGATATTCAGAAGAAAAATAATCCATGTATTCTCCAGCGTTTGCTGTGTTTTGTGCAAAGCCACTCATTGAAACAGAGAGTGTTACAAGAAGGAGTAGGTGTTTCATAATTTACGTTTTAGTTAAATGTAGCTATTATTGCTGCAATTCAATTAGCCTCCCCATGATTTTATAAGCTTCATTCAGCTCGGCATCTCTTCCTAGACGCTTGATAAAGGCAGCATTATAAGTACTCAAATAAGGCGACATTTGGATAACTGATTCTTCGAATTGAAAAGACTCTGCCTCGTATAAAAAAGCATACTGATCCAGTGCTTCTTCATACCGATCTCCAAGGTCTTCAATTTGTTGATAAAGCTTATGCGATTTTTCTAAACTCAGACTTTCTTCCAGTTCATTGTTCACTCGTTTTAGGCCAGCAATAAGTTCCTTCATCGAAATAAGGGTTTCCTTTGGTTGAGAAGCGTACCAACTGCTTAAAGCACTGGTATTTATTGTTGGTTTTGGCGTGTAATAAATCTTTTTCTGAACGCTGTCAAGCGCAATAGCATGCGGTTGATCACGTTCGTATTCAGGTGGATATGGTGAGAAATGAGGGGTGATCACGTCTGGCGTAATTCCCTTTTGTTGGGCTGAACTTTTGCGCAGTCGATAAAGTCCAACGTCCGTTGTTTTGGCATATCCCCAAGATGGATCTTCGGCGGAAACACCAGCAAAATATTCCATTTTTGGATCAAGTGGAAACATTGATTGTCCCGTGGCTTTACCAAATGATTGCTGTCCGACAATGAGCGCACGATTGTAGTCTTGCAATGTGCCAGCAACAATTTCTGAGGCGGAAGCAGATTCTGAATTCACAAGGACAATGAGCGGTCCACGATAAATAGATCCCTTATTGTAATCCTTTAATGAAACAACGTCGCCTTGTTGATCTTCCAAAAGAATAACAGGGCCATAATTGATGAAAATCCCAACGAGATCGACTGCTTCGGAGAGTGATCCGCCACCATTGTTTCGGAGATCCAAAATAAGACCATCCATGCCTGCTTTTTTCAATTTCAACAATGATTTGGCAACGTCATTTGCACAACCAAGCATCGTGGTATCTGTCCAGTTTGCATAGAAATCAGGGAGTGAAATATAGCCGATGTTCTTTTCTCCTTTGAGCAGTGCTGACTTTATTATGTCATTATCACTGTATACTTTTCTTCGAACCAACTCAACCTTTTTGGAGCCTTCATCTGTTCTTAATTCAAGTGAAATGCTATCTGTGTCCAAGGCTGAAAAGAAGTCAGAAATATCACCAATTTCTACATTCTTGCCATCAATAGTTTGACCTGTTGATGAGGTGATAGATAATATAATGTCGTTTTCATTCACATCATCTGAGAACCATGCAGAACTGCCAGGCGCAATTTCAGTAATTTCAATCTCTCCATTTAGGGTTTGACGATAGGTAATTCCAAAAATAAATTGACTGGAGGTCAGTTCTTCAGAATATTCCTCGCTAAGTTCTTCGTTAAAATAGCTTGAGTGTGGATCGTAGACCAACGCTATAGCATTGATATAGATGAGTTCAAAATAAGTTTCGAGATCCGCCAGTGATTCAAAATAATCCGTATAATTCCCCTTAATTTTTTGCTTGGCGTCTTTAATTACAGCCTTCACTTCCGTCTTGTCCAAAGCACCTTTCCGATCTACAACACTTAAAATTTCCAGTTGAGTTGCTTCAAGAATAACTTTTCTCCATCGCTGTTCAATTTCTGCCTCATCTTTGGCAAAAGAGGTATATTCGAGATCCAAATCTTGGGCATTTCCGTAAACATCAAAATCACTGGCTAAAAATTCATCGGTAAATTTGGAGATTGTCTTAGCACGGCTTTTAATGGTTTCAATTAACAATTCGGCATACCTGAATTTTTTGTCTTTAATATCGTTGTCTAGAGAATCGGCAGCAGCTTCCAATAACCTCAGATCTTCTGTTCGAAAAATAAGTTTCCCTTCGTCCACATAATTGATTAAACGTTGATGAACATCTTGCCCAAAAGTGTCATCGAGTTTGCGCGGTTTGATATGATAATCGGAACAGTATTGAACAAAGCGCTTGGCATGTTTCGCCATTCCTTCCATATCTTGAGTGTTTCCAAAAAATGGAAGAAACAAAAGGACAAGAGTACCTATATGAGTCAGGGGTCTATTCAAAATTCACACCTTGTTGTTTTAAAAGTCGTCTTACGTAAATGGCAAAGAATGCTAAATAAATAAAGCAAATTGTTCCGACGAAAAAGGAAGGCTGAATTCCGATAATATCAGAGAGTTTTCCTTGAATAGGAGGAATGATACCTCCACCTAAAATCATCATCACCAAAAAGGCAGAACCTTGTGTCTTGTATTTCCCAAGTCCAGCCAGAGAAAGTGAGAAAATACATGGCCACATAATGGAACAAAACAGTCCAGCACTTAAAAATGCATAGATAGCAACGATGCCAGAAGTCATGAGTCCAATTACTGTTGCAATCGCCCCAAGCATACCAAAAACACCTAGTGTTAGTGCTGGTTTATCATTGGTAATATAGAATGCAACAATTTGGATGAGTACACATACTGTATACCAGTACAGTGGTTGAATATCATATCCAGAGAAGTATGTCAAGGCTAGTACAATTCCAAAAGCGATGAGTGGAACAACAAACCGTAATAGTTGTTTCGTCTGATTTTTCATTTCGAATGCGTTGATTGCACCCGACCAACGGCCTATCATCAAACTACCCCAGAACATGGCAATATAGGGCGCAACCTCTGAAGCCTCGAGGCCGCCAAAATTTTTCTGCTTTAATAATTCTGATAAGTTACTACCGATGGTTACCTCAACGCCGACGTACACAAATATGGCGAGCATCCCCAGCGTAAGCTGCGGATATTGCATAGCACCCCATCCTTCTTTTTGTTTTGAACCTTTCCAGTAGGCAAATAATAGTCCTGCTAAAATGACAAGCAGCCCACCAGTTAGCCAAGCCATTCTCCATTGCTCTAATTTTGTCATTTTCGACTTATTGACTGCTAACAGGGATTTTGACTCTTCCAATTCCTCAGGAAATAAACTGCTAATTAGCTTCTCGTCATAGGTGAAATCCGCAACTGAGTCTGCAGGTACAATTTCGTGTTTAAGTGTATAGTCCTCAAACTTATCCGTTAAAACATCAATGCGATCCTCGTTTTGCTCTACGAGCTTTGCATCGTCACTTCGGTAACTGTTAAATACTGGAGCAAAACAGGTGATCAAGAGTCCAGTAATCACCAATAAAGTAACCATTGCTTTTTTTGCTTTTTCAGGCTTTTCTACATTTATCCCAGCAGGAACTTTTTTCGAAAAACCAAATAAAGCGGCTATCCCGAGAAACAATGCTCCAACGCAGGCGTAGAGAATAATTACCTTAGATAATTCGAGAGACTGTATCATTTCATCACTCAAAGAGGCTGCCGATCCAAAGAGTGCCAACGCTACGATTAATGGACCAACGGTGGTACCCAAGCTATTTATTCCGCCACCTAGATTGATCCGATTACTTCCAGTCGACTCATCTCCAAGGGAAATCATAAAGGGGTTTGCCGATGTTTGTTGTAAGGAGAACCCTAAGGCAACAATGAAAAGTCCAAGAAGCATTCCAGCGAAAACATTTGCGTATACCGATACAATCATGGCTCCAGCGCCGAGCGCCGAAAACAACAATCCGTACACAATACTTTTCTTGTACCCCCACGAACCTACAAGGTCTTTTCTGTATGCAGAACCAAAAATAAAAAGTGCCAACGCACCCAAATAATAGGCGCCATAAAAAGCAAAATCAATGAGCTGACTTTGAAATTGATCGAGATCAAAATAGTTTTTACAAAAAGGGATGAAGACACTATTTCCAGCGGCTATGAAACCCCAGAAGAAGAAGACAGTGGTTAATGTTGTGAGCGCTCCGTAATTGGTTTTCTCGATATTGGTGTCTGACATGAATTTTATTTTGAATCACAAAATAAGCAGAATAATGCAATGACAGCGATGCTTTAGTGATTCACGATGGATTTCCTGAATGTTGTGGGAGTGGTTCCTTTGTACTGTTTGAATTTTCGATTAAAATTCGACATGTTTTTAAAGCCGGAAAGGTCAGAAACTTCCGAAATTGATAGGTCTTTGTTCTTTAGGATGATGCGACATGCATGCTCTAATCGGATTTCAGTGAGAAATTGGAAGAAGGTTTTGTTTGTTCGCTGTTTAAAATACCTACAGAAGGCATTGGGAGTCATATTGGCGATTGCCGCAATTTCATCCAATGTTATATCATTGCTAAAGTGACTCATCGCGTGGTTCATGACGTTACTCATTCGCTCACCTTCATCTTCAGTATATACCTTTTGATAGATAAATGACGACAGTGGTTCCGTCTTACTTTTGGTAATAATTTTAAGGATTTTCAAAAACCGAATGAAACGTTCGAGATGCGATGATTCTTCGAGTTCAAGAAATAAAATCTTTATTTCTTCCCTGTTACTTAGAAGTCGAATTCCCGATTCAATTTTTCGGAAAAAGGAAGCAAGTTCCTTCAGTTCGATGAGATCAAAAAAGAACTTACCAAATGATTCTTTCGTGAAAAACAGGGTTAACATATGTGCGCCTTTTCCTTCTTCACTTCTAAATAAGTGAGGAATGTCTCCGCCAATTACGACGATGTCATTTTTTGCATAACGGTTCACGGTGTCCCCAACGACTAAATCTCCCTCGCCTTCAAGAACTAGGGAAATCTGAATTTCTTCATGTTGATGCAGCTTATTGTAAAACACCGATCCTTGATCTACTTGGTAGATTAGGGCATTGTTTTCTGGCTTCGGTATTTTAAACGGGAGCACTTTCATTATATCAATGTTACAAATATTAATACAAAACAAACCAATAAGCGAAATTGTTGGGTAATTTAGTATCAATTGTAGTTAAAATTCAAAAAATGAAGAGCCTGAATTCAACCTACCTTTGATTCATAAATCGAAGAGACTAGTATGTACGTAAATTGGAAAGGAGTAATGCCTGCGGTGACCACAAAGTTCACGGATAATGATGAGCTTGATTTGGGCATGTTTGAAAAAAATATTCATGCGCAATTGGAAGCAGGTGTTCACGGAATTATTTTGGGAGGAACGCTTGGAGAAGCAAGTACTTTATCAGATGAAGAGAAAAGAACCTTGGTGCGCGAAGCAGTGCGAATTGTCAACGGGAAAGTTCCGGTGATCATCAATATTGCCGAGCAAACAACCAAAGCAGCCATTGAAGTAGCAAGTAAAGCGGAAGAAGATGGAGCAAGTGGATTGATGATGCTGCCCCCGATGCGTTACAAGGCTGATGATAGAGAAACGGTTGTGTATTATACATCGGTAGCAAACTCTACAAAACTGCCCATTATGGTCTATAATAACCCTGTTGATTATGGGATTGAAGTTACCCTGGATATGTTTGAGGAATTGATAAAATGTCCCAACATTCAAGCAGTAAAAGAATCAACACGAGACTTGTCGAACATCACACGTTTGAAAAATCGATTTGGTGATCGAATTAAAATATTGAGTGGCGTTGATACCTTGGCATTGGAAAGTTTATTTATGGGAGCCGATGGATGGGTCGCTGGACTCGTTTGTGCATTTCCTGCAGAAACAGTTGCCATTTATGAACTTGCGAAAGCTGGAAGATCTGAGGAAGCATTGGAAATTTATCGCTGGTTTTTACCCCTGCTTGAATTGGATATCAATACAAAGTTGGTACAAAACATTAAATTGGCAGAAGTTGCAACGGGAATCGGAACGGAAAATGTCCGCGCTCCGCGCTTACCACTAATAGGAGATGAACGAGCGCGGGTTTTAGGAATTATTGAAGAAGGACTGAAGGCGCGACCAACATTACCAGATTATAAAAATAGTTATACAGAAGTATGATAACAGGACAGAATTATATTGGATCTAGAAGGTCTGCAGAAGGTAGCGTAACATATCGAACAATCAACCCAAAGCTTAACACTGAGAACAAATGGGAGTGTACTGAGGCTACCAAAAATGAGATAGATGAAGCTACTCGGTTAGCTTCTCAGGCATTTAAAACATTCAGAAAAAGTTCGCCTGAAGAACGCGCTGCTTTTTTAGATGCAATCGCGGATGAGATTGAAAATCTGGGAGATGAATTGATTGAGGTATACTGCCAAGAATCAGGATTACCACAAGGAAGGGCACAAGGAGAACGTGGAAGAACGATGTTTCAATTGCGATCGTTTGCAGAAATGCTTCGAAAGGGCAACTGGATGGAGACGGCGATAGATTTGGCCATTCCAGATCGTGAACCGATGCCGAAACCAGATTTGAGAAAAACGTATATTCCTTTGGGGCCGGTGGTTGTTTTTGGATCGAGTAATTTCCCGCTTGCCTATTCAACAGCGGGTGGTGATACAGCGAGTGCGCTTGCTGCTGGTTGCCCAGTGATTGTAAAGAGTCACCCGATGCACGCTGGAACGGGAGAATTAGTCGCTTCGGCAATTATCAAAGCTGCAGAAAAGACGGGAATGCCTAACGGTGTATTTTCAAATTTGAATAGTAAAGGTATTGAGGTAGGTATCCAACTTGTGAATGATCCAAAGGTGAAGGCTGTTGGTTTTACAGGAAGTATTCGTGGTGGTCGAGCGTTGTATGATATAGCAAATCAAAGACCCGAACCGATTCCAGTATTTGCCGAAATGGGAAGCATTAATCCAGTTGTTATTTCTCAAGGTGCTTTGGAATCGAAAGGAGATTCTTGGGCAGATACGTATGCAGGTTCTATTACTTTGGGGACAGGACAGTTTTGTACAAACCCAGGATTGATACTTGCAGTAGACAGTCCTGAGCTGGATGTATTTGCTAGTCGTTTGGCAGCTAAAATTGTGGAGATTGATCCAATGTGTATGTTACACCCGAACATCAAACGGGCTTACTCAAACTTGAAAACAGAAGTTACTGAACAAGCTGGGGTGACAATGCTTTCAAACGAGGTTCCGACGGATGGAAATTTTGCAGATCAGGCGGTTGCAACAGTCAATGGAGCTTCTTTTCTGGAGAACCCTAAGCTGCATCAGGAGGTTTTCGGCCCGTTTTCCATTATCGTGAAGTGCGAAAATAAGGAGCAATTATTGAAAATTATAGAAGGTCTGGAAGGGCAATTGACGGGAACAATACTGGCAGAAGATTCGGAGATACCATCGCTGACTGATGTCGTGGATGAATTACAGCACCGTGTTGGACGAATCATTTTTAATGGAGTTCCAACGGGGGTAGAAGTCTGTCCGGCGATGAACCATGGTGGACCCTATCCATCGTCAACAGATTCTCGATTTACCGCGGTTGGATTGCATTCAATTAAACGTTGGATTAGACCGATATCCTATCAAGATTTCCCAATGGAATTACTTCCAAATGAACTGAAGAATGCCTAAAATTCATCAAACATTCGTCTGTATTGATGCGCATACATGTGGGAATCCCGTACGTGTAATTGTAGAGGGTGGCCCAGAGCTTGTTGGTGATTCAATGAGTGAAAAACGTCAGCACTTTCTACAGGAGTTCGATTGGATTCGCAAAGGTTTGATGTTCGAACCGCGTGGTCATGATATGATGAGTGGAAGTATTTTGTATCCACCGAGTGACCCTCTGAATGATGTTGGCATCTTGTACATTGAGACGAGCGGTTGTTTACCAATGTGTGGACATGGAACAATTGGAACGGTGACCGTGATGATTGAAGAAGGTCTGGTCAAGCCGAAAATACCTGGTAAATTGCGCTTGGAAACACCTGCTGGATTAGTACATGTTGATTATCTACAAGAGGGAGAGAAAGTGACTTCGGTGCGTTTAACGAACATAAAATCCTACCTCGATAGCGAGCAATTGGAAGTGACATGTCCCGAATTGGGAACCTTGAAAGTTGACGTTGCGTACGGTGGAAATTATTACGCCATCGTCGATCCACAAGAAAATTTTAAAGGCATTCAAAACCATACAGCTGACCAATTGATTTCATGGAGTCGTGAAATTCGGAAGGAGATGAATACGAAATACACCTTTCAGCATCCAGAGGATTCAACCATTGGTGGCTTAAGCCATTTATTGTGGGCCGGGGAAACTCTTTCCGACGACGCTACTGCGAGAAATGCTGTTTTTTATGGAGATAAAGCCATTGATCGATCCCCATGCGGGACAGGGACCTCAGCACGAATGGCCCAATGGTATGCAAAAGGAAAATTAAAGAAAGGAGACAAGTTTGTCCACGAAAGTATCATTGGCTCAAAATTCATCGGGCGAATTGAAGAAGAGACAGAATTGGCAGGAAAAAAAGCAATCATTCCAAGCATCGAAGGATGGGCGAGAATCACGGGATACAATACCATTATCATAGATGAGGACGATCCCTACGCATTTGGATTTCAAGTAATTTAATGAAGAAAGTTGTCATCATAGGAGGAGGAGTCGTTGGGTTATGCTCGGCATATTACCTAGCCAAGGAAGGTCATAAAGTAACGGTGATTGATCATTCGGACATGAATGATGGTTGTTCATATGGAAATGCGGGGATGATTGTTCCTTCACACGTCATTCCTCTTGCTCAACCGGGGATGATTTCTCAAGGAATCAAATGGATGTTTAACAGCAAGAGTCCATTTTATGTTCGTCCAAGATTAAACCGAGAACTCCTTTCTTGGGGACGTCAATTTTACAAACACTCTACAAAAAAGCACGTCGAAAAGTCAATGCCGGCTTTGCGCGATCTTTCTCTCTTAAGTAAGGAATTGTATCAAGATCTTTCGCAATCGGCAAACTTTCAATATGAAGAGAAGGGCTTGTTAATGTTATACCGTTCAGATTATGTTGGAGCGGAGGAAATCCATGCTGGTAGAGAAGCTCAAAAATTGGGTTTGGAAGTTGAATTTCTTGAAAAGGCCGAGGTCGCGAATCTTGAGGGAGCATTGCCAATTGACGTCGCTGGTGCTGTTCATTACAAGAGTGATGCGCATCTTTCCCCAAGCTTATTGATGCAATTTTTGAAGGACGAGTGCGAAAAGATGAAAGTCAATTTGCTAAAAAAGGCGAGCATTTCAAGCGTTGATATTCAGGGAGGAAATATCTCATCTGTGGAGGTGAAAAACATCAATATCCTAGGGGACGAATTTGTGATCTGTGCTGGAGCCTGGAGTCCAGAAGTGGCGAAAAAGTTTGGTGTTAAACTGCAAGTCCTTCCAGGAAAGGGATACAGTTTTGATCTTCAGAACGAGGGAGCAAAACCTTCGATCCCATCAATTTTATGTGAAGGAAAAGTGGCCGTTACACCAATGGGAAATACGGTTCGTTTTGGTGGAACAATGGAAATCACACATACTGGAGATCATGCAATCAATCCTAATCGCGTTCAAGGAATTGTTGATACAGTCAATGCATTCTACCCAGAATTTAAGATGCAATCGCCACCAACCGATGAGGTATGGCACGGCTTTCGACCGTGTACTCCAACAGGTTTGCCCTATATTTCCAGATCTTCAAATTTTTCAAATTTGATTGTCGCTACGGGCCATGCCATGATGGGCTTGAGTTTGGGACCTGCAACTGGAAAGTTGGTTGAGGAACTTGTATCTGGAAGTACCACGAGCGTGAGTATAGATCAATTTTCTTTCTAAGTTGTTCCAAGCAACATAGCCTCATTAATTACGATTCATACTCTAAGCAGAGACGAATAATGTTACTATCGTCAATTTCTTCATTAATAGGGCATGAAGAAATTGTATTTATTCATTCTTCCATTCTTGTTTTCCTGCGAAAATGGACCATTCGCTCAATCCAGTGATGAAGAAATTTGTACTCAGGTCACAGTTCAAGACTCAATTTTACCAAGTCAATGGGCCAATCATTTCAACTATCCCGTGGGCAAACCAAATGCAAAAGGCTATTACAATGCTCAGCCGTTCGGAAAGAATACCCATCTCGGTGATGATTGGAATGCAATAACTGGAGGGAACTCTGATTTGGGAGATACAATTTACGCAATAGCAAATGGTTATGTGTCTTTTGCGGAAGACATTGAAGGTGGTTGGGGGAATGTAGTTCGCATCAAGCATTTTTTAAAAGATGGGACAAAGGTGGAATCGCTTTATGCACATTGCAACGAGATTTTAGCGAGTGCAGATAGCTGGATAGAAGAAGGAGAACCCATCGGCACAATTGGTACGGCTCATGGACAATACAACGCTCACTTACATCTCGAAATCCGTGATGCATTTGACCTTCCAATTGGTGGAGGGTACAGTAGAGATACGCAGGGATATTTGGACCCAACCAAATTTATTGAAGCGCACAGATCTGTTGAATGAGGATGTCTGGGTCATCTAAATGCTCAGAATAATATCTCACTAATTTTGCTATCGACGGCGTTTGCAACAAATACCTGATTTATGGACACTTGTGCATAAATCATCAGTTAGCCTTATATTCGCAGTGTAAACACCCATCACTATGGAAGATACTGCTGGATTGAACTTCATTGATTTTTTAGCGTACGGAGCTATTGGAATAGCACTTGCTTTAGCAATTTTAGCCTATCGTCTTCTTTCAAGAGAACAAAAGAATGAACAGGTTCGAGAACCTATGCTTAAGGCTATTCGAAATTATTTTGTTTTGTCTATTGTACTGTCATTATTTTTTGGAACTGGAGAAGTGATTTCAATGTTAGCTGCAGGAGATCCACCAAGTTCAGATGAAGCGATTGCAGAAATTTGGGATTTACATATTTTGGATCACCCCGAAGGAGAACATGCGCAATCCACCATTAAGGAAAAGAAGCAGAAAATGCTGGAGTTGATGAAATTAGGGAAGGACTCTGACATTGCAGCGAATAAAGATAAGGTCATTGATAGCTTACAGAATGAGCTCAAAGTCCATGGTCAATTGGGACGAAGTTTTTATGTGAATTTTGAAAAATTCAGAAGGGGCTTCAATGATGTGACTTCTGGCAATTGGATTTACTTGAGAGGTAGAAACGATAAAGGGGAGTTGTTCTCCTTGATGAAGGAAGTCTTTGCATCCATGGGTAAGGATGCACATGAGCAAACGAATGCTCAGCTAATTGCCGAATGGGTTGAGCTGAAGAAACGATGGCGGCTCGTAGTTGACCCGAAGAAGGACTTCACTGACCACATAGAGCGTTCTGATTTCACGGAATTGGTGAAGGTGTACCTCCAGGAGTATGAATGAGATTTGGCAAACAAAAAAGACTCCCCAATGGAGAGCCTTTTAACATGTGTCTTCGTTTTATTTTTCTTCCATCGCATCAACCTTCTTCTGCAATTGCAAAATCATTTGACGCAATTCATCCATCTCTTCATCTTGCGATTCGATCACCTCTTGCTGTTCTTTCACAGCGTTAATCAACATGTACGTCATCGCTCCGTTGTCAACACCCAAGTATTCTGTTCTAGACCCATCTTCTTCAATGTTCTCCCATGTATTGATCATGTACGGTGCGATTTTCTG
>CAJQJL010000055.1 GCA_905478665.1 uncultured Flavobacteriales bacterium | reverse complement strand
GGTTTTCCCATATTTCCGGTACGATTTGCACTTACATTATCCTCACCGCTTGTTAATGACTCTGGCAGGTTATTTGAACGGAGTAACAAAATGGTTGTATATTCGTTAAGTAAAGTATGAAAGTTCTTATCTCCATCTTATCAATTTTGGCGATCTCTTTAATGAGCATTGCGCAAAACGCTAATTTAGCAAGTGCCGAAGCGACATTAGAGAAATTACTTCTCGATCTTCGCTCAGCTGATAACAATGCTGATAAAGAAGCAAAGAACAATCTATTCAAAGCGGAACTCGAAAAAGTATTGCAAGATAAAGCAGCTTTGGATTATCCCTTTTCTTCATTGACTACCATAGGATTCATTGACAGTCCAGATGGTCTGATGCGGATCGTTAATTGGAATATAGAACAGGACGATTTTAGTCAAAAATACAGTTGCTTTGTCATGCATGTTGACAAGCGAAAGAAATCATACCATGTAACGGAGCTTAAGGATGTTTCTTTTGACATGCCTATGAAACCAACCGAAATCATCCCTTCGGATCAATGGTATGGCGCATTGTATTATAAAATTATCCCTGTCAAAAAAGGAAGCAAAACACTTTACACTGTTTTAGGATGGGACTACTTTTCATCAATGAGTCAACTGCGTGTTATAGACGTCATCTACTTTACAGGAAGAACAGTAAAGCTTGGGAGTCCTATCTTCAAAATTGGCAAGGAGACAAAGAAACGAATGATGTATGAGCATTCGAAAAAAGCAATGATGTCTTTGAAATATGAAGAACAAAGAGAACGAATAATATTCGATCACCTATCTCCCGAATCTCCGAGCATGAAAAATTTCTATTCCTTTTATGTTCCTGACATGAGTTATGATGCTTTTGTTCTTGAAGGTTCGAAATGGATTCTTCATGAGGATGTTATAGGCACTAATCCACACAATGATGCTAAGAAACAAGTGGTTTTTGTCAAGAATGAAAAAACAGGTAAACTTGAACGAAAAGTGATCAAGTCAGAATGGATCAATCCTGAGAACCCTAACGACCCTACTGGCGGGAGTGAACATGTGGCAGTAACTCCTGAATCAGCAATTGAAGACGCTGAAAATGAAGAGAAAAGCAACGAACCTAAGGTCGACAAACGTGATAAACGCGATCCAAGCAATGTCTCTTTCTACAAGGATGTAGAAAAGAAAAAGAGTAGACGCAAGAATAAGAAAAAACGCCGCTAGAATTAAATGCTCAATTATTCGTAGAAAATATTCGTGAAATGTATTTTAATAATAAATTCTGATCCTTTTTTTGTTGCTCATGCATAATTTTCAATATATTTAGTCAAACCTGTACCATGAGCAAGAACCTGTATATTGTCCCCTACGACTTTACTGCCGTAACAGATAAAGCGATTGAATATGCGTTTCACATCGCCAAACACGTTGATACCGAAATTAGAATTATGCACCTTGCGCCAGACAAAGCGAAAGGAATGGCTAAAGTCAAATTGTTGGAGGAAGTCAAGAACAAGCTAACAATTCCACCAGGTATTGAAGTCACGACATCAGTTAGAGTAGGAAGCATATTTACAGACTTAAGTAAAATTGCAGTTAAAGAAAAGGCGCAATTAATTATCATGGGAACACATGGTATGAGAGGACTTCAACGTTTAGGAGGCAGTGCCGCGATGAAAGTAATTACAAGTGCAGAGTGTCCTTTTCTCATTGTTCAAAAGAATACTGAGTTAAAAGAAATCTCAAATGTGATTGTTCCTGTTGACCTTACGAAGGAAAGCTTGCAAATTGTGAACATTGCAGGAGATATGGCGAATATCTTTAAAGCGAAGGTTCACGTAATCGCAGAAAAGCAGTCTGATCAAATCCTGAACACTCGGATCCAGAATAGAATAGGAATTGTAAGTAAATCCTACGAAGAGCGAAATATTGAAGCGCAAGTTAGCTTTGTGAAGCGTGGTGGCAGTTACGGAAAGAAAGTAATGCAATATGCAAAGGCAAATGACGCTGGAATGATAGCTATTGCCTACCACTCTGAGAGCTTATTCCCACAATTTGATAGCTTTGCACAGAATTTAATTACAAACAAAGCTGGATTGCCCGTTCTGATCATTAATTCCAAATTGGCTTCCGCACTCTATTTCTAGTCAATGAAAATCGGTGAATTCAATGAGTTAACACTACTAAGATTTACGTCTGTTGGTGCTTACCTCTGTGATGAAGAAGACAACGATGTCTTACTTCCAAATAAGTATCTTACGGATGATATGGATCTCGATGACAAACTCACCGTATTTGTTTATCGTGATTCTGAGGATCGAGCAGTTGCAACCACCGAAACGCCTCGCATTCAAATGAATGGATATGCTTACCTAAAGGTAACTTCCGTAAATCATTTCGGTGCTTTCGTTGATTGGGGACTGGAAAAAGAGTTGATGATTCCGTTTAAAGAACAAAATCTAAAACTTGAAGAAGATAGGTATTATCTCACTCGCCTTATGCTTGATGAAAGTACAGATCGAGTTGTTGGGTCAACTAAAATCAACAAATATTTAGAAGAATGTTCGAAAGAATATGACCCCAATGAAGAGGTTGATATTATGATTTGTGACATCACAGATCTCGGAGTAAAAGTGATTGTAGAAGGGAAATACTCAGGACTCATATTCCGAAGCGATATCAGTCGAGAACTGCGCAGAGGCGAATTAACCAAAGGGTACGTTAGCAAAACCAGAGAGGATGGAAAGCTTGATGTTCGACTTGATAAAGTAGGTTTTGAAAAAATAGATGAAGAAGCTGAACGCCTATTAGGCATCATTAAAGAGCGAGGAACAATATCTATTACAGATAAAAGTGATCCAGATACAATTCGTGAAACGGTAGGAATGAGTAAGAAAACATTCAAAAAAGCCGTGGGCAGTTTGTATAAAAAGCGACTGATAGCGCTTAAAGAAGATCGAATAGAGTATTTGGGCGACTAAAAACTGAGCATTTCCTTAAACCGAATAGCCTGTCTTCGGGAAATTTCAACTTTGTCTCCTCCCTTTAATTCTACTTGCAATCCACCGTTGAACCAATTTTCAACTTTTTCAATCCAATTTAGATTGATAATGAATTTTCTATTGGCACGGAAGAAATGCTCTGAATCAAGTTTATCTTCAAAACTATTTAACGATCTCAAGATCAGTGGTCGACTCGTTCCAAAATAAACCTTCACGTAATTCCCATCCGATTCCAACATGCGAATATCTGACAACTGAACGAAGAAACATTTTTCTCCATCTTTAATAAACACACGGTCAGTAACAGTCAAACGACGATCCTTTCGATCAGACTCAATCTTCGCGGATGATTCAAAATCCTGCTCATCCTTTTGTCTCAATTTCTCAATCGCCTCATTCAAACGATTGTTATCAATAGGCTTCAGTAAGTAGTCAAGCGCGTTGACCTCAAAGGCTTTGATTGCAAACTCATCATAGGCCGTAACAAAGATAACATGTGGAATATCCGTCAATTTCTTCAACATATCAAACCCCGTCATTCCTGGCATTGAAACATCCAGGAAAATTAAATCAGGTGCGATTTTTTTTATCTTTTCAATCCCTTCATCCCCATTCCTAGCTTCATCTACCACTTCAATTTCAGGATATTCTGACAAAATTGACTTAAGCTCTTCCCGCGCAAGGCGTTCATCATCTATTACTAAGGTTCTAAACTGTTTCATTTCTTAAAATTCATTTTTGCACACACCATACCTTCTGACTCATTAAGCGAAAATTCTGCTCCATTTTCATACTGTAATGCCAGGCGCTGCTTGATATTTTGGATTCCAACGCCCAAATCGATTACTCCATTTAAGCTTCCAGAATTCGTTACTTCAACAACCACAAAGTCGTTCTGCTCATAGGCTGCCACCTCAACTGTCCCTCCTTCTTTCAAATTAGAAATTCCGTGTTTAATCGCATTTTCTACCAACATCTGAAGTGTAAACGGTGGAACTTCAAAATGCTCCAATCCAGGAGTCAGCCTCCACTCTACTTTCAACCGTTCCTCAAAACGAATTTTTTCCAGCTCCAAATAGCTTTTTGCTAAATCCAACTCGCTTTCAAGACTAACAAGGTTTTCTTTACCCAGCACTAACGACTGTCGCAACAAGTTAGAAAGTGTTGTTATAGAGATTTTAGCTTTAGACGGATCAATATCCACCAGTGCTCGAATACTATTCAATGAGTTAAACAAAAAGTGAGGATTTAACTGCGATCGCAGGTTTTTTAATTCACTCTCACGATTACTTGCTTTCAATTCAAGGTTTGAAATCTCCTGACGTCTTGATTGCTGGAAAAAATGGAAAGTAAAATAAATTGCATTCCAGAAAAGCACCAACAACAGTGCTGCTAAAACCCCTACCAATATATTTGAAACGGTAAATGCTTCCTTCGCACCGTTTAATTTTGTCATATAATCACTTCCGATATCAATCACTGCAATTAACATAGCACAAATGACAGAAGAGATAATCAAACGCGGTAGAAGCGCAGGAAGCCTTAAATCCAACCATCCCATTCGGATGAAAAAGATCCGATGAAAATGAGTCATCAAAATACCAGCACCAAAAGCAATAGCAATGTTTGTTAGAACAACAGAATTAATTAGACTCGCATCCTTGTTATACAAAGTCAACATCAACAAACAACAGTATGCCGCCCAACCAAGGATTTGTGCAGGCCAATAAAAGCGCTTAGTATTCATTAGTAACAAAACTACAGTTATTCGTGTTGCAAGGAAACAAAAAAGGATAATTGGAACAAACCAATGGTTCGGTGGCTTGGTTAAATGATTAGAATCGTTAGAATAATTTTGTGTACAACGATCACTTGCCACCTGACTGATTACCTGAACAATACAAATTGGAATGTTTTTTGACATCTTTGCGCCAAATGCGTAAGTCCCTCATCATACTTCTGTTCTTGCCTTCTATTGTCTTTGGTCAAAACTACTTTAAAGACCATTTCGGCGCTACAGCTGGCATTGTGCTCAATTTCGGCACACACATCAACACCATCGGGCTCAACTTAAGAGGTTACTATACAGATTATTTCTTTCAAGCCAATGCATCATCTTCGTTTACACTGTATTCTAATGGATACGGAGATAGAAAGCGTTTTTGGGAATCAAGAAACGCTGTTGGAATGGTATTGTTGGCAGGAAAAAAGCAAATGGATGTTGATTTTCAATTGGATGGACTCAATCACCAAACGCCTTATAATCTCGGACTTGGATATAATTACATCTGGTACAAAGACAATGTAGGAACCTCTCAAAACTCAGGCGGATTTGGAATTCACATAAAGAATGTAAGCGTTTACCACGAAAATGATGTTTTTGGAGGAAATGCGAAAGATCGGTTTAGGACAGGTCATTTCTATGTGACTTATAGAGATGATGACTATAAATTGGGAATGGGCATAAATCTATGGACAGGAGAAACAAGGCACGCTCGTTGGGAAAAAATTCACATGGATAAAGCGCCCAATGGATTCAAAATATTGGAAGACCTCCCTTACGGCAAAACGAGTCATGGAATTTTATACGCCTCATTTATCTACAACCTACCCTATGGTCAAGACATCCATTTAAAACTTGGAATAGACAGCGAAAATATTCGACATGGAATACAAAACCGCTTGATCCATGATTTATTCTTTCTCCCCAAATTTACCGAGCTCGTTGACCGTGTAACACCGCATTACCCGCGTTTAGATGATCAGGGTTGTCCTGCCTTTGATAAGGAGGATGTTCGGCCATCTAAGATCTTCTTTCAATTTGGTATGAACGAAAATTGGTCAAACTAGTGAATCACTGGAACTTTTCCTCGAAAAATATTCTTTCCTATTTTTATTTCGTAATAGTAAACCCCGAGGCTTAAACCTGTAAGATCAATAACAGGCTTTCCATTCACGATCCGACATGATCGAATAGAAGCGCCCAAGTTTGTATACACTTCAAATTCATCAACAACGGCTTCCGCTCCAACATCAAACACTAGTCGATTATTCTCTTGTGTATATGTCAGTGTAGAATTGAGTATATCCTGCTCATCAAGACCTAACACTTCCCTCACTACCCATGTCTCGTTGAGACGCTCTGTCAACGTCACACCGTTAACAATGTAAAAATCCGTTGCACTTGCAAACGCTGATGCACCTCGTCTCGCTGTGGACGGAAATGTTGTCAGATCATCAATAGTTAGCGTATTCATATTTATTCGTTCGAAGGAATTGGAATAAATCCCACCACTTGCTCCACCGTACATAAATACCTTATCATCCGTTTTTGCCATAGCTACATATGCACGTGGTGTTGTTACTAGTTCAGGAACTATCTCCCATAAATCCAAATCTGGATGATAACGATAGAAAACTGAGCTCTCTTGCAATGCAATATCGAGACCTAATCCTACATATCCTTTACCGATGTGCTCAAAACCAATACCCCTCCACATCCCCGCATTGGGAAGATTCGTTTTTTGCGTCCAACCGTTCGATGGGATAACATATGCCCAAACCTCCGAACTCGCTGGGGTCAACTCTGTCTTCCCTCCTACAATGTAAACTGTATCTTCAATAACAAAACACGATGCTCCACTTCTACCCAACTGAGGCAAGCCAAATAAATTTGACCACGAATCGGTCGTTGGTGAATACTTCCAAAGATCGTTAAGGAAATCGCCAGAAGAATTTACACCTCCAAAAACATAGCCCTCACCGTTGTACACGAATGATGTTGCATACTGACGCCTCACTGAATCAGGCATAGAATTTATTGAACTCCACGTCTCTGTTGAAAAATCAAAGGCATAGAAATCATTTGTAACAGCAAATCCCAAATCCATTCCTGTACCACAATACGCCTTGTCTCCTAAAGTGAAGCACACTCCATCATCGCGTTCTGCCCCGCTAAAATCAGTTATTTGCTCCCAAGTCTGACCGAAAACGGAAAGCGGGATTAAACAAAGTAGCAATCGTTTAGAAATCATGATTTGTAAACTGATAAACCCTTATTTTATTGTACACGTAAAGCACGTCCTTTCAAATTGTTAGTAACCCTTTTAAAATAAAGCGCTTTTTTAAGCCGTTGGAACCCTTAAACCTTTAACTTTGCCTCCCGAAGTTATAGAGTGTTTTGTCATGTCAAATTCAACTAAATATGTATTCGTAACTGGAGGGGTAGCATCTTCTCTCGGAAAGGGTATCATATCAGCATCGCTGGCGAAGTTATTGCAAGCCAGAGGTTATTCAGCAACCATCCAGAAATTAGATCCGTATATCAACGTTGATCCCGGAACCTTGAATCCATATGAGCACGGTGAGTGCTTTGTGACGGACGATGGCGCAGAAACGGATCTCGACCTTGGTCATTACGAGCGTTTTTTGAACGTTCCAACGTCTCAGGCCAATAACGTTACTACTGGAAAAATTTATCAATCGGTAATTGAGAAAGAGCGTCGTGGTGTGTTCTTAGGAAAAACTGTTCAGGTTATTCCACATATTACAAATGAAATAAAAGAACGAATTCAACTTCTTGGAAAGGAAGGAACCTACGATATAGTAATCACCGAAATTGGTGGAACTGTTGGTGACATCGAGTCACTGCCATACATTGAGGCTGTTCGTCAAATGAAATGGGAATTTGAAAACGATTGCATCGTTGTTCATTTAACACTTGTCCCCTTCTTAGCTGCAGCTGGAGAATTGAAAACTAAACCAACACAGCATTCTGTGAAGCAACTTCTGGAAATGGGAGTTCAACCAGATATTCTATGCTGTAGAACAGAACATGAATTGGATTTAACGCTTCGCCGTAAAATTGCTAAGTTCTGTAATGTGAACATGAATGCAGTAATTGAATCTAGAGACGCTGATTCTATTTATGATGTTCCAATCCTCATGCAAGCTGAAGAGCTTGACAAAGTAGTGCTTGAAAAATTAAGCTTACCTACTAAGTCAACACCTGATCTTGATAACTGGAAAGAATTTTTACGCAGACTTAAAAACCCTGAAGCTGAGGTAACAATTGGCTTGATAGGTAAATACGTTGAATTAAAAGATTCTTACAAATCAATCAGTGAATCTTTAATTCATGGAGGTGTTGCCGCAAATGCAAAGGTCAATGTAAGATGGATTCACTCAGAAAAGATCAATTCAGAAAATGCGGCTTCTGAGCTAAAAGGTTTGGACGGAATTCTTGTCGCACCTGGTTTTGGATCCCGGGGAATCTCAGGAAAGATTGAAACTGTGCGTTTTGCACGTGAGAATAATGTGCCGTTTTTAGGGATTTGCCTAGGAATGCAGTGTGCAGTTATTGAATTTGCACGAAATGTGATTGGCTGGAAAGAAGCGCACACAACGGAAATAATAGAAGGATGTAAAACGCCTGTTATTGATATGATGAGTGAGCAGAAGGCTATTTCTGACAAAGGAGGCACGATGCGTTTAGGAGCGTATAAATGCTTGTTGACACCTGGATCAAAAGTTTCTTCGGCCTATGGTTCTGATAAGATTTCGGAAAGACATAGACATCGCTATGAATTCAACAATGAATACCTGGAAGAATTCGAAAAGCATGGAATGAAAGCAACAGGTAGAAACCCAGAAACAGGACTTGTTGAGGTTGTTGAAATCGAAGACCACCCATGGTTTATTGGAGCGCAATTTCACCCTGAATACAAAAGCACTGTAGCGAATCCGCATCCATTGTTTGTAGCGTTCATTAAAGCAGCGCTAAAAAAGAAAAAACAAAAATAACAACTGTTTAAATAAAATAAGAAATGGATAGAAATACCATTGTAGGATTGGTACTAATCGGATTAATCCTCTCAGTCTTCACAATTTTCAATAAGCCATCAGAAGAGGAAATTAAAGCTGAAAAAGAAAAGCTTGAGCTCGCTGAGCAGGCGGCTGCAGATGAAGAAAGGAAAAAGAATGAAGATCAAGAAACAGTTGAGGCTGAAAAGGTGAATTCTATCATCCCAAAATTGGATGACAAAGGAGACACACTTATTGCTGATACCGGTGAGTGGATTTATACAGATACAATTACTGATCAAGACACATTAATTGCACAGGTGATAGAGCCTGTTGCGACTCCTGAAGTAAAGGATACTGTTCCTGTTGTTGAAGTCGTTGGTGAATTAATTCGTTTAGAGAACAACAAGTTAATCATTGACTTTAATACGAAAGGTGGACAAATTGCCGCTGTTCGTTTAAAAGAATTTGAGACATACCACGAGTATGCAAAAAAGGATGGAAAGATTGAGCCACTAGCATTCTTCAAAGATGGCGACGCGACAAACGGGATCACCCTTCCGATGGAAGGAAAAGTCATAAACACAACGAAAGAACTTTTCAGTGTTAAGTCACAAACGAAGAGCAAAATTGTTTTTGAATACAAAGGTGATGGCGATCAGGCGGTCGAATTCGTTTATGAATTGAAACCAGACGCTTACGATATTGAGCACATTATTAATGTTCGTGGTTTTGGCGGAAAAGTTGTTCCTGAAAATGTAATGTTCAACTGGAATGCTTCACTTCCAAAGACAGAGCGTCTGTTTAGTGAACAACGACGTGTATCAACAGTATGTTTTAAATACAAGAATGAAGGATTCTCATGGTTAAGTGAAATGGGGGATTCTGAACAAGAAGCAGAGGACAAAGTAGAATGGGTTAGTTTCAAACAAAGCTTCTTCTCTTCTTTCATTCGTCCAGAAACTGGTTTCAGAAAATCGGGATCTAAGTTTGAAATAGACAGTTACGATCAAGGTGACAGCTTAAACTGGACACATCTTAAAGGTTTCTCTACAGATATGAATCTGAATTTGAACGATGTCAGCAATGCATCTGTTAGAATGAACTGGTTCTTTGGTCCAAATGATTTCGATGTCTTGACGTCATATGACGAAGGTTATGATGATGTTTTGAACTATGGATGGGGATTGTTCCGATGGATCAACCTTTACGCTGTACAGCCAATGTTTAAGGTGTTAACATCAACAGGAATGGGATTGGGTATCGCGATTTTATTGCTTACACTCATTATCAAATTCATGTTGATGCCAATTCAGTGGAAGATGTATACTTCTTCTGCCAAAATGAGAATTCTACGTCCTGAGATTGATGAGATCAACAAGAAGTATCCAGACAAAGAGGACGCCATGAAAAAGCAAATGGAAACAATGGCACTTTACAGAGAATCGGGAGCAAGCCCACTTGCGGGATGCGTCCCTATGTTAATTCAGATGCCGATCTTGTTAGCAGTCTTCCGCTTCTTCCCCTCGACGTTTGATTTACGTCAGAAATCATTTTTATGGGCCGAAGATCTTTCATCTTACGACTCGATATATGACTTAGGGTTTAGTATTTGGCCTTATGGAGACCACGTCAGTTTGTTTACACTTTTAATGGCGGCAACAACATTAGGCTATACAATGATGAACAGTGGAAACATGCAAGCTCCGCAGCAACCAGGAATGCCAAACATGAAAATCATCATGTACTTCTTCCCTATCATGATGATCTTCTTCTTTAATAACTACGCATCAGGTTTGAGTTATTACTACTTCATCTCAACATTGACATCTATTTTAATCATGGTATTGATTAAGAAATTCTTTGTGGACGAAGAGAAGCTTAAGGCTAAGATGGCTGCTCGTAAAGCAAATGCTTCGGCAGACGGTGGCGGAAAGAAGAAAGGTAAATCTAAGTTCCAGGAGCGTCTTGAAGAAATGCAAAAGAAGCAGCAAGAGCAAATGAAACAACGAAAGAAGAAATAGCGTAGGCTATTGATTTAAGAGACGGAAAGTGACCGTAACAAACGATCAGGTCAAAGCCTGAATGAATTAATTCATTAAACTAAAAGAGCCTCGTGAAATTCACGAGGCTCTTCTTTTATCATCTAATTAAGACTATTTTCTACTAAAAATATTGTATTTGATAATACAATAGATTGCACGAAATCCATCCTTCCATCCTATCTTCTTCCCTTCTTCATAGGTTCTTCCGTAATAAGAGATTCCCACCTCATAAATACGAATTTTTGGATAGCGTGACAATTTAGCCGTGATCTCTGGCTCAAAACCAAAGCGAGGCTCTTTCAAGTTTAAAGATTGTGCAATCTTGGTATCAATCAACTTGTAACACGTTTCCATGTCCGTAACATTCAAGTTTGTGAACATGTTCGACAAGCGCGTAAGGAATTTATTCCCTATCGAATGCCAGAAAAAGAGAATTCTATGCGGATTTCCACCCATAAAACGTGAACCATATACTACATCCGCTTGACCTTCAAGAATAGGCTTTAGAAGATCGTTATACTCTTCAGGATCATACTCAAGATCAGCATCCTGAATGATTAAATATTCTCCTGTAGCAAGTTCAATCCCCTTGTGCAATGCTGCACCTTTACCGAAGTTTTTAGGCTGATTAAACAGTCGCATATCCATTTCTGGGTTTGCGGAAATATATTCCTCAATCGCTTTATCCGTGCCGTCTGACGAGAAATCGTTAACGAGAATAATTTCTTTTTGAATATCATTTTTCAGCTCAACATTTTTGATCTTATTTAAAATCAAATGGATCGTCTTTGCTTCGTTGTAAGCTGGAATAATAATGGATAATTTCTGAAACTCTTTTTTCATGGTTGGCAAATATACGTAATCGCTTTAAATCACAAGAGGACTTCACTTTTTTCATTAAAGTAGCACATGCCTAACGCGAAAGATTATGAAATAGTATTGAAAAGACCTTCAATTAATCAAGATATTTTCGAATAAGAAGTCACAATCCCTTTAATCAAAGCACTGCTAAATCCAGCGTGCTCCATTTCATTTAATCCGACTATCGTACAACCTTTTGGTGTTGTGACTTTGTCGATTTCCTCTTCTGGGTGGGTGCCATTTTGAATAATCAGTTCAGCAGCGCCTTTCATTGTTTGGCTTACGATTGACGTTGCCGTTTGCGCATCAAAGCCAACCTCTATTCCCCCTTGAATCATTGCGCGCATAAAACGAAGAACATACGCAACACCGCACGCCCCAAGTATTGTAGCAGATTCCATCAGGGACTCATCTATTTTCAAAACTGTTCCAAGCGATTCCAAAATTTCAACAACATCCGATGTACGATCCAAAGGATCATCATTGGCAGACAAGGCCGTTACTGACTCGTTCACCGAAGCTGCTGTGTTAGGCATAGCTCGGTAAATTCCAACTTCTTTAGAAATCGCCGAAGAAATTTCTTTAAGTGCAATTCCAGTCGCGCAAGAAACAATCGTGTGCTTTTTCTCATCGATTAAGTGCGCATGCTCCTGCAGAAATGGAATTAACGTATAGGGCTTTAATGCAATAATGAGGATTTCAGAATTCTGAATAAGAAGTTCATTGTCAGATGTAATGACTGTAGTATCAGAAGCATACGCTTCCAATTTAGCCGTATTTCTTTTGGATGCATAGATCTGAGCTTGTGGATTTTTTTGTTGAATCCCATTAAGTATTGACATTCCCAAGTTACCGCATCCGATAATTCCAATTTTCACCATTGCATTAAATTTTCTACAAAACTAGTGTTCTTAAATGATGAACGGTATGGAACGTAGCTCTTTTATTATTAATTTGGACTCCCAAATTCAAAAGTTGAGAACGTTTACACTTCTTGTTCTGCTAGCTGTTTCGTCTATTTCTTATGGACATGACTATTTCTTCGGCTTTGCCGAGGTAGAATACAATGATATTACACAAGAGTTTGAAGCAACACTGACCGTTTCCACACATGATTTGGAAAACATCTTGCTCTCAGACAATGTCATTGAGCATAAACTGGACCCTGAGAAAATGGATGCCCAAGAACTAAATGCAATTGAAAAATACCTGTTGACGTACTTTTCCATCTCTACGGAGAGCCGCGAATGCAAATTTAAACTCATCGGCTACGATGTACACAACAATGGATCAGCCAATTTCTACTTTGAATCAGAAGCAATAGAATTGGGTACTGAAATTGAATTTCAATTTGACCTTTTAATGAATCAATTTCAAGAGCAACAGAATAAGATTACACTTTATTACCGAAATAAAAACTACACCTTCCCTTTCCGCTACAACCAACGAAAACAAACATTTAAACTCGAAAACGTATAGCATGAGAAAATATCTTTTAATCGCTACCATCCTACCATCCATTGCCTTCGGACAGCAGAAATTTGCGCAACTAGGAGAAACACTTCCTACACCGAATGAATATCGAAATGCTGCGGGTGCACCAGGACACAATTACTATCAGCAAAAGGCGGATTATAAAATTGAGGTTGAGCTAAATGATGCAACTCAGAAGCTTTCTGGAAAGGAGACGATCACTTATACGAACAATTCTCCCGACAATCTTGAATACCTTTGGATTCAGCTCGATCAGAATGTACGAGCAATGAATTCTGACACGAAGCTCATTAGCATTGAAAAAATGGAGGATTTCAGATCCATTGACGATGTGGAGAAGAAATTCTTGTATTACGATGGCGGCTTTAAAATCGAAGAAGTAACAAGCACGTCTGGCAGAAAGATGAGCTATTTCATCAACAAGACGATGTTGCGCATTGACTTGGATAAACCACTTGCTTCGGGTGGTTCTATTTCCTTTAATATTAAATGGT
>CAJQJL010000054.1 GCA_905478665.1 uncultured Flavobacteriales bacterium | reverse complement strand
GGGTTAAAACCGAATGGCATAAAACAACACTTCTCGTTCTTGCCATCACTTTGCATAACATTCCAGAAGGTTTGGCTGTCGGGGTTCTCTTTGGTGCGGCAAGTTTGGGAATCGATGGCGCGACTACTGCTGGTGCGGTTGCATTGGCAATCGGCATTGGTATTCAGAACTTTCCAGAAGGATTTGCAGTTGCGATGCCGCTTCGCAGACAAGGGGTTAGTCGTCGAAAGAGTTTTTGGTACGGTCAGTTGTCAGCTGTTGTCGAGCCAATCTTTGGAGTGTTGGGGGCTCTTGCTGTAATTTATATGCAACCGATTCTTCCATTCGCTCTAGCTTTTGCAGCTGGCGCAATGATTTATGTTGTAGTCGAGGAAGTAATCCCCGAAACCCAACGCGATAAGTTTACCGATGTTGCGGTATTGGGCTTTATCGGCGGTTTTTTGATCATGATGATCCTCGACGTTGCGCTTGGCTAAATAGGCAGATTGAAAATTTTAACATTTTTTTTGGAATAAAGTTGCGTTCAGTGCGCTAAAAATATATACATTTGTAGTGTTAGACAGTGGGGGTAGTTTACCACTGTTTGAGTTTTATAGTTTTAGCATGGTTTAGCTAAAAGAGGAACAAGTTCGAAAAAATTTGTTCCTCTTTTTGTTTTTAGACTTTTCATTGTACATTTAGAGGAAATTTAACGAACTACCGTATGAAGAGCCTATTTCCCTTAATTGCACTATTTTCCTTTCTTACATTTAACAGTTTTTCTCAAACACAAGGTGTTGCTTATACGGCTGTTGGTAAAGGTGTCGCTACGACCTTTTTAACTGACTATCATTGTTTGGGCATCAATTCATCTGCCTTAGGCTGGGGTTCCGGTTACGAAGGAAAGCGATTTACAATGGGGATGACTGAGTTTAGTTTAGGAATTTACTCAGATAATTTGGACAAGAACAAATTGAATAAACTCTACAAGACCATTCGACAAGATGTGTTTGGAGGTGGAGGTTCAAACATCAATTGGCAGGAACAATCAGAAGCAGCAGCGGACTATTTAGATGCAGGAATTGCAATTGATGCAAGCTACAATTGGTTAGGGTTTTCATTTCAGTCTGAAAAATTTGGAGGGATCGCCTTTAATATTCAGGAACAATATAGCTGGTATTCTAAGTTAAGTCAGAATACAACTGATCTTGTTTTTCGTGGGAAGTTCTCAGATTACTTTGATCAGTTGACAGTTGTTTTCGGGACGGATACAACGGTAATTCCAAATTCTGGAAATATTTCGGAAGATACGTTGAATGCTGTCGTTAGTGGAACTCTTAGCGTTCCTCTTTTATTAAGTGACGTTACCAAAGGGTCAGAGGTGCGCTTCGCATGGAACAGGTATTACAATTTTGGATATGGACGTAAACTGTTCGGGGATTCGACATTTTCAATTACTGGTGGAATTGGTGGACGTTTCATTCAATCGACAGCGATGTTCAACATGACTTCAGACGATGATGGTCTGGTGTTCTATTCATCCGTGTCGCCAAGTTTTGATATAGATTACGGAGCAGTAGCCAATTCGAACCCTTCTAATTACACAAAGTCTGGTGGAATTCCAGCATCTGTGGGTAATGGATATGGATTGGATTTTTCTGTGAGTGCAATGATTGCGAAGTATTTCAAAATTGGACTTGCCGTAAATAATCTTGGATCTGTAACCTACAAGCGAAACGTTTACCGCGTTCAGGATACACTCGTGGGAGATATGAGTCTGGATGGATTATCGAATTACAACATCACAAATTCAATAGATCAATTTCTTGCGGATGGTGGTTTGTTGAGACTGGATGGTCAGGAAGAAGTTAAGATCAATAATGCTGCGAACATTCGTTTAGGTTGTAGTATTGATTTTGGAAAGATTGCATCAGTCGGAATAGATGTTGTTGCACCGTTTAATCGTGAAAACCCAGGAGGAATTAACAATCCAGTTTACTCAATTGGTGGTGAAGTAAGGCCTTTAAAATGGTTGCAGATCAGTGCTGGTTATTACGGAGGAGGAATCTATGAGCATAATATTCCATTGGGAATCAATTTCGTGCTTGGAGGTGGAACTTATGAATTTGGTATTTCATCAAGAGATGCACTTTCATTCTTCCTTAAAGATTCGCACAGTGTCTCTACTGCATTTGGTGTAGCACGATTCAGATTCTAAAATTGCTTAAGAATAGCCTTTAATTCGGAGAGCATCATTGCGGTAGCTCCCCACACAACATGTCCATTGATGTCATAGTACGGTACATCTTTTTGGATAAAACCTTGACTCATTCGAAGATTGGTTGACTTCAAGGTTTCTTCTTTGATCAATTCGAATACATCGAATGAAATAATAGAATCAACTTCCCGAGCATCTGGTGTCAATGGTGGCAGATCATCAACATAGAAAATATAAGGTTGCACCCGAAAATTGCTGACAGGAATGTAAACATTGGTTAGTTCGCCAATTCGGTTACCAAATCCCATCGGTAAATCAATTTCTTCGAAACATTCGCGTCGTGCAGTAAATTCTAGATCATGATCTGTTTCATCCATTTTTCCACCAGGAAAGCTAACTTGATTGCTATGCGTTCCCTCGTAACTCGGGCGCTGAATTAATACTGAATTGATCGTTGCGTCTTGAGGGTAGAGTATTACTCCAACTGCAGATTGACGAAGAGATGTGGCTGATTTTAACGCATCGCTCGTGAACTTACGACTGACAGGCATAACCTCAGCGTGTGCTTGTTCCCCTGGTAATCCAGCCTTTACAATTTCAGAAAAGGTGTCGATAAATTTTTTGGAATCCATTACCCTTCTACGGATGATAAAAGGTCAATGAAGTCGTCATATAGATACCCCATGTTCTTCTTTTTACCAATTAGTTGAAAAACAAAATAGCGACCATTAATCTCAAGCGTCGCCGTGAAATAGGAAGAGCCATCATCTGTGTCAAATGAATAAGCATTTCCGTGGACAACTTGAATATATCCGGGGTAACCAACAGATTCGGGAACTTCTTTTTTTATTGAACTTGCGGTTTCGTACAATGATTCCTGTCGCTTGTTGATATAGTTGTCGTGCACTGCATCCAAAGGATCAATTTCATCATCAAACGTATATTGGATAAGTTCCGCTTCGTGTTCATCGAAAACTTCTACACTGAAATTGATGTCAAGTTCTCTAATCGCCTTTGTCTCCGCCTCATCTGTTAATACGTAATCATCGTCGTAATCGTAACCGAACATATCAGACAACATGAAGGTGATTCCCTTGTAGTATTCTCGCTCTAAATTCGTAAAATCCATGTTGTTGTCCTGTAATTCCTTCAATACAGAATGAGACCTACCAGGTGGGCAGGCAGTACATAGAATCAAAACTCCAATAAGTGCTATGGTAGAATAAACCTTCACTTCCACGAATATAGTGTTTGTTCTTTAAAAAGTAGAATCAAAAGATCACTATATTTAACCCATCTAAGAAAAAGAAAGACGCGTGATATTAGCAATTAATTGGGATGTAAGTTCAGAGCTTATCGATGGCTGGAAAACACCAAATCTATATGGTTTACTCTTTGTAACAGGGCTCATAATCGGGTACTTTGTTGTACACCGAATGTTTAAAAAGGAGGGTGTTGAAGAAAGCCAATTGGATAAATTGGTCTTGTACATGGTACTCGCAACAATCATTGGGGCAAGACTTGGTCACGTCTTGTTTTACGGCCCGTATTGGGACGTTTACAATGATATGGGAATGCGTATTGAAGAAGGATATTTTTCTAATCCCCTCAACATTCTAAAGGTTTGGGAAGGAGGATTGGCAAGCCACGGTGGAGCCATGGCAATTTTAATTTCGCTGTATATTTTCTCAAAAAGAGTTTCAAAGCGTCCAATGATGTGGATTTTGGACAGAATAGTAGCACCAATTGCCATTGCAGGATGTTTCATTCGATTGGGAAATCTTGTCAACCACGAAATAGTTGGAGACATCACAACGGTTCCTTGGGGATTCCGTTTTATGCACCATGATTGTATGTCTTGGCAACAATGTGATTGGGCTGATATTCCTATTCGTCATCCTGCTCAACTTTATGAAGCAATTAGTTATGTAGTGATATTCATCATTCTGATGTACATGTATTGGAAAAGAGATGCATGGAAAAGAACAGGAGTTATGTTTGGAACGTTTTTAATTCTTTTATTCGGAGCACGCTTCCTGGTTGAGTTTGTGAAGATTGGACAAGCAGCACGAGATGATAGTTTGCTAATCAATACAGGACAGATGTTGAGCATTCCATTTGTACTTGCGGGGATTTACATTCTATGGAAAGCAATGAAGAAACCAAAAATAGAAAATAAAGAAGCCTAATTTGTTTCGGGAGAAGGCTTGGAACCGTTTATTTGCCTATATTTAGTGGGCTAAATTAATTAAGTAGAAATTGATATGTTAGAATGGTTTAACGGATTAGAGCTTTTTGAGAAAATCTATTGGATGTTTGCAATTCCATCCTCACTGATATTTGTGATAATTTTGATTACAACGTTCGTAGGTGGAGATATTGATGACGGCGATATGGACGCTGACGGCGATGTCGATGGTGGAGGTTTTCAATTTTTCACATTTAAAAATCTAGTTGGGTTTTTTACAATATTCTCTTGGTCAGGACTTGGCTGCATCAACGGAGGCTATAGTACAGGATTCACATTATTTATTTCAATAACCAGTGGACTTCTTATGATGTTGTCCATGTCTGCATTGTTTTATTTCATGACCCGGCTTGTAGAAGATGGCACAATGAAAATGTCAAATGCAATAGGAAGAACAGGAGAGGTCTATTTGCCAATTAAGGCCAACAATGGTGGATTTGGAAAAGTACAAATTAATATTCAAGGATCAATTCACGAGATCCAGTCAATGACAAACGACGATAAAGACTTGAAAGTCGGAACTGTGGTAGAGGTCATTAAAGTGATTGACAATCACATTTTATTAGTAACAAGCAAATTAAGTTAGTATGGAGAACATGGAAGGCGTACCCTTTGGACTCGTCGCGATAATCGCGGCAATCCTATTTTTATTTATTTTATTCTTTACGCTGCTCAAGCGTTATAAGCGTTGTCCATCAGATCAAATTCTGGTTGTCTATGGTAAAGTTGGAGAAGGAGCTGATGGTTATCGTTCGGCAAAATGTATTCACGGTGGTGCTGCCTTTATCTGGCCAGTAATTCAGGATTATGCATTTCTTGAACTGAAGCCGATCTCAATTGAGGTGAAGTTGGCGAATGCCTTATCGAAACAAAACATTCGTGTAGATGTTCCTTCGAGCTTTACAGTAGGTATTTCTACAGAACCTGGTGTGATGAGTAATGCTGCGGAACGTCTTTTGGGATTGACAAAGGATCAAACACATGATTTGGCAAAAGATATCATCTTTGGTCAGTTGCGTTTGGTTGTGGCAACAATGGATATTGAGGAGATTAACTCGAACAGAGATAAGTTCTTGGCAAATGTATCATCAAATGTTGAGGCCGAGTTAAATAAAATTGGATTGAAATTGATTAACGTAAACGTTACGGATATCAAGGATGAGTCCGGTTATATTGAAGCTTTGGGTAAGGAAGCAGCAGCAAAGGCAATTAACGATGCACGTCAGAGTGTGGCAGAGAAGAACAGAGATGGTTCGATTGGTGAAGCAAATGCACACCAGGATGAGCGAACTCAGGTATCTGCAGCAACTGCGCAAGCAAAAATTGGTGAGGCAATAGCATCACAAACTGAGCGTATTCAAACAGCAGATGCAGTGGCATTGGCAATGGTCGGTGAGGCTGAGGCGAAGAAAATGGAGCGTATCCGAGTTTCTGAAGCAAACGCAATTGCGGTTGAAGGGGAGAATGAGGCGAAAATTTCTGTAGCAAAATCTGATGCATTAAGAAGAGAGGCTGAGGCAGAGGCGAATAGAGCGGCGATTGCTGCAGAGCGTGTGAAAGAAGCGAAAGCTTTGGAGGAATCCTATAAAGCACAGAAGGAAGCTGAATTGGTGCGTGCAGAACGTGATTTAGCTTCTCAAAAGGCAAGTGTCATTGTTCCTGCTCAAATTGATAAAGAGAAAGTAGAAATAGAAGCAGAGGCCGCAGCTGAAAATGTTCGAAGAAGAGCACAAGGTGATGCCGATGCGATCTTTGCTAAAATGGATGCAGAAGCACGTGGTATTTACCAAGTATTGAGCAAGCAAGCCGAAGGATTTAAGCAATTGGTTCACGCCGCTGGAGATAATTCAGAGGACGCTGTGAAGATTATGATTGCAGATAAATTACCAGACCTTGTTAAGTTACAATCTGATGCAATCAAGAATATCAAGATTGATAAGGTGACTGTTTGGGATAGTGGAAATGGTAAATCTGGAAAGTCGTCAACTGCTGACTTCATCTCTGGATTGTACGGTTCTGTTCCTCCATTGCAAGAAATGTTCAACATGGCTGGAATGAATTTACCTGAGTTTTTAAAAGGTAAGCCAGGTGCGACGACAGTTATGCGTCCACCAGTAGATGCTGAAGATGCAAACGAGGTGACTGATGAACCAGATGTTGCAGATGAAGATGCTTCGGATAACGAAGAATAAAGAAGATTAAATACAATCTAAATACACAAGGCCCCGTTTCATTTGAAATGGGGCTTTTTCGTACATAATAACCTTTAGGATGCCATCGGTGACTTTTTTCAGAAAGAGAAGCAACGGTGCTTAGAATTAAACAGTAGTAGCTGACTATTCTTTAATAAGTTCAAAAGAACTAGCGACAAAAACACCGCCTTTTATTCTTCCAGTGACTTTAGCCTCCCGAACAACGGTACAAAGTCCATCCTCTGCATGTGCATCTCCGTGTTCATGAATTGCCGAACCTTCAACGAAATAATACTTCCCATCTATTTTTACTGCAAGATCGCATTCGTCACCAGTCATCTGGAAATTGCATTCACCACAAGAGGTTTCAACGATTCGTGTAAATTCTTCTTTTTGGTTCGTTGTAGCACAAGCGAACAATAAGCCAAGGCTGAGAACAATAAGACTAAATTTCATAAATCCTTATTTTTAATAGACTCCCATGTCTTATACATAGCGTCTTGTTTTGGACGATCATTTTCTATTTCTCGAAGTGGTTCACATTCTTTCATGGTATCATGACATTCTTTGGGTAATGCCTGGTACAATGCTGTGCCTTTCGTTTTCCAGTCAATCATTTTATCAGAAACAGTCTTGACCACCTTGGCAGGGTTCCCTACAATTAGACTTCGTTTTTCAAAGTGAGATTTGGCAGCAACAAATGACAAGGCTCCAACTATGCATTCATCCTCTAGTTCCACGTCGTCCATGATGACACTGTTCATTCCAATCAAACAATTTTTTCCAATCGTTCCACCGTGAATAATAGCACCATGTCCAATATGTGCTCCTTCTTTCAAAGTAACAGTCGCTCCTGGAAACATGTGAATCGTGCAGTTTTCCTGAACATTACAACCATCTTCGATGATGATTTGTCCAAAATCGCCGCGAATGGCAGCACCTGGTCCAATGTAAACGTTTTCACCAATAATCACATTTCCAATAACACTCGCTTTGGGGTGAATGAAACTAGATTCTTTTACGACTGGAACGAAACCGTTGAATGAATAAACTGACATAAAATTATATTCGAAGCCTAAAAGTAATAAAGATGTCCTGATATCGTCTAATCCACATGAAATGATCTCGGAAAATGGAATTGATATTTGTCTACAACGCCAATACAGATGCAGTGAGTGCCATAACGGATTATGCACATAAAGTGTTTAGTCCGTCAACCTATCGTTGCGATTTATGTGCACTGACACATCACAACCTTGGACAGCGATCTGCCTGGAAAGAGTTTAAGCGTGGAACAAATGCTACATTGGAGTTTTGGTACATTAAACAATTTGAGAAGGAATTTCAACTGTCAACAGAATATCCAATAATTTACGAACGAAGAAATGGAGAGTTGATTCCGGTGATGGACAAGTATAAATTAGCTGAAATTAAAAACGTTGAGAAATTAATCGGACTATTAACTTTGTACATTGGACTAAACCAATAACATACTTTTACCGTCTATAGAATATGAGTTACTGCGTTTATTGTGAATCACCTAAAACCAAAGAGGTACACAAGGTCTATCATGATCAGCAATATGGATTTCCAATAGCTGAAGATGATGATCTATTTGGAAGATTGATTTTAGAAATCAACCAAGCTGGACTTTCATGGGAAACGATTCTCAATAAACAAACGAATTTTGAAGAAGCATATTCAAATTTCAACATCGAAAAAATAGCAAGCTACACTGAGGAAGATCGTGAACGATTGTTGAGTAATGCAGGAATAATAAGAAATAAACTAAAGGTTAACGCAGCGATTCACAATGCTCAGCAGGTATTGCATATGAGGCAGGAATTCGGTAGCTTTAAGAAATGGTTAGACATTCACCATCCATTATCGAGGGAAGAATGGACTAAATTGTTCAAAAAGACGTTTAAATTTGTGGGCGGAGAGATAGTGAATGAGTTTTTGATGAGTACTGGATACTTACCTGGAGCTCATGATGAGGATTGCCCAGTTTTTGAAGAGATAATAAAATTGAAACCTAAATGGTTGGAGTCATGAGAAAAGCGATATTTATTTTAGCACTGTTACTTTCAAATACATTGAGTGCGCAGATTAGCATCAATGGTGGAGGAAGTATGTTGGTTGGGTTTAAGACCCCAGGGCCATGGGGAGGATTGCACATAGGATTAGAGGTTCCAAGGGATGACGCTGTTTCAATCTACGGTCGATTCACACATCACTTTAGATCAAGTGGCGATTCCTTAGATGCATTTATTATTGCCAAAGATCCAATTACCTCACCTTATATTCAGACAATTGGTTCTAGTCCATCGATGGATTACAACATCCTGGAAGGAGGAACACGTTACTACTTAGGGAATGGCTTCGATTATGGTTTTGCGGCCTACGGTGGAAGTTGTATTATGCTGGTATTTAACTCCGTTAAGGGGAAATACGATGGCTTTGATGAAAATCTTTATGAGTTGGACGATTTATCACGATACAATGGTTCAATTTTCAGCCTTGGATTTGGACTTGGTGGAGGGGTGAAATATTCTACTGGACGACTAGGAACGTTTTATTTCGATCTGAACCTAGCTTACATGATTTTTGCCCAAGGGAGTTCTGATAATATCTACGGTGATTTGTACAATCCACTAATTTTCAACTTTAACATAGGTTACAGAAAAGACATTCTTTGGTAGAAGAAACCACGCTTTTCTAGTTTCTTAATGTCTCCCAATACCTTGGAAAGAGAGTCGTATCTTTCATCCATTGCTTTTGCTAATTTTTCCTTCACATCATGCTGTTCCATTTTATTTGGTGGCAATTTAAATTGATGTTTGTAACTCATTTTTTGTAGTATGGCATACATTTTTTTGGAAATAGTGTCGTGCTCTGGAAGGGGATGGGTCAGTTGTAAATTCGTGAAAATACTAGGGTTAGGGTGTGTTAAAGGAAGTTTGTCAGCATACAGTCGCCAAATCAGCACCCCTAGCGAGAAAATATCGGAGCGTTGGTCAACAAGATCAAGATGATTTAAGATCAACTCAGGTGCCGCGTATCCAAGCGGAAAGAGAGTCGGTCGATGTTCTTCAATAGTTAGCTCCAGAGACAGCCCGAAATCAATGAGGTGTACGTCGAAGTCATCGCCGCGATCTTCAATAAGAATGTTTGAAGGTTTGATATCGCAATGGGCAATGTTCTTCTCTATTAAGTGATTAAATATGAGCTCAAGTTTTTCGATAAACTGAATCAGAAAAGGTAACTTCTTTTTTCGTTTTAGCGATTTCCAATGTTGATCGATTTGAACCCCAGGAACAAATGCCCGTACGAGCAATAGCTCGGTCTCGGACTCATGTATACCGAGAATTTTCGGTAACCCTTGGAAATCAAAATCGAAGCGAGCCTCATGGCGTAAGCGCTCTTCAATTAATTCTTGCTCCGTTTCTTTTTTTACTGCTTTAAGTACGCCTTGCTCACCATTCACTCTATCCTCTACAAGGTAAATTACGCCAAACTTTCTACGAGCTTGATTCCCCAGTTTGCGAATGATCTTGAATTGTTCAGCGATAGGCATGCCGAAATATAGATATTCTGTTTAAGAACACATTAAGATTGGGTAAATTAGAAGCGTGAAGGAATACTTGATAGCAGATAGTGGAGGGACCAGAACTGATTGGTGTTTTGTCGATGCAAATGGTGAGCGAATTAGTTTTTCAACGGAAAGTTATCATCCCGTGAACTGGAACGATGCCTTTCTTCAGCGAATTACAGCTTATTGGAAATCACGTTCAGAAATGTTGAATGCTGAGGTTCATTTCTTTGGGTCTGGTTGCTTCAATTCGTCAAAGGTTGTCGAGATGGGAGAGTTACTAGGGCGTGTTGGCTTTAAAGAAGTGGTAGTGAAGTCTGATCTGCACGGGGCGGGCATTGCATGTCTCGGAAATAACCATGGTTGGGTCGCCATCTTGGGTACGGGATCGGTGCTCTTCGAATGGAACGGTCGAGATGTAATCAAGCTAATCGGTGGAAAAGGACATTTGCATGGTGATGAAGGAAGCGGTTTCTATTTTGGTAAAATCGTCTATGAAGCCTGGTGTAACAAAGCCCTGACTGAAGAGCAATTGGCGTTTGTCCGTAGTAAGTTGAATCTTGAAGACTTGAGGAAACGTATCTTAGCGGGAGAAGAAAAATTTGCCCTCGCTACTATTTCGGAAATATTAGGTACGAATGAAATAATAGCGCACTTTCATCAGCAAAATATCCGAGCTTTCTGCGCGTCACATTTTAATGAGGAGGTTCCTGAAAAACTTCATTTTGTTGGCAGTTATGCACATTACAATCGGGTATACTTGCAGCAGATCCTCGAAGAATTCAAAGTGCAAATGGGGAATGTTATCCCAAAACCAATTGAGCTAATCGTTGAGCGAACTGCGGTTCACATTGATTAATCTGCTGTTTTCATAGAACATTTTAGTGAATTTCGACCTTGTTTTAACACTTCGTTTACAGTATTGACATGTTTGTCTAACAAAAACCCGTGTTCGTAGAAAAAATCTCAAACATTCAAAAAATATTGTCAAATTGCAGTACCTAAAAGAACATCAACAATGGAAGTTTTATCGGTAAATGCGACGGCACACACTCCGTCAATAAGTTTTGATCCTTTATTGGGAAGTATGGAGATTTCAGGAAGATCTATTCCAGATTCTCCAGATGATTTCTGGATGCCAGTTTTAAATTGGTTTGAATCTTATTTGGTAGCCCCAAGCCAGACGACAACGATCAAGATTAGCCTTGAGTACTTTAACATCTCGTCCTCTAAGCGGATTTTGTTTTTGCTTTATAAGCTGAACGACTTAGCTGAAAAAGGACACGATGTATGTGTTGAATGGCATTATAGAGAGGAAGATGAAGACATGTATGAAGTCGGGCAAGACTACGCATATATGGTAAAAGTACCTTTCAAATTTTTGGTTTTACAAGATCCAGATTTAGCATTAGCATAATCGACAATAAATAATAGTATGAAGCGCTCTGTTTAGACAGAGCGCTTTTTTTGTTTAGAGCGCAATAATTCTATTATTTTTGTCAAAAATTGAATTGAGACTAGTTAAAGAAATACCGCACGAAAAGTATAAAATCCAAGTGTTCCTCTACAATGCCAAGTACATGGTGAAAATAGAGTTAGGACAGTTTGAACAGACATACAAAATCGGCGAATTGGACGTTAATAGTCTTGATGAGGTGGAAAATATGCTCACTCCTGAATTGTTGAGTAACGCATTGAAACGATTCGTTGGGATGCGTGAGGATTGGGCAAAAGCTTTTAATGAAAAAAACAAGGAATAATCAGTTGGTTTAACTGAAACCTGAAAAGATTGAAGATATGAAGAAAGTACTATTTATGGCAAGCGCACTGTTGTTTTTGTCTGCTTGTGGAGATGATGAAAAAGGCGGTGAATTGAGTTCTACGTCAGCAGTAGATACTAAATTTGCCTATTACGTAGAGGACAGTATCCCTAATAATTTCACTTATTTCATGGATGCTCAAGCGGCTTTGGAGGTGAAAGCGCAGGCGTTTGAAGAGAAAATGTACAAACTTCAGGAAGAAGGACAACAACTCGTTAATACGCTTCAACGCCAACAAGGTGCAGGACTTTTGTCTGACAATCAAATTGCAGGTTATCAGAATAGAATAGGAGTGATACAGAATCAAATTCAGGTATTGCAGGAAACAGAAGGAGCTCAGTTAGAGCGCGAGAGTATGGATGGGACTGTTGAGATGTTTGATAAAATGGAGAAGTATGCCAAGAGCTATGCTTCTGAACATGGAATCACAGTTTTTCTTGCTAAAAAAGCTGCTGGACAAATCTTGTACATCGACCCGTCAATGGATGTAACAATGGACTTCATTGAGTACATGAATGATCAAGAACTAGGTGGAAATTCTGAAGAATAGAATATGCGAATAGCAGCACAAAAGCTTCAAGAAAATATCGCTGAATACATTTTGTATATGTACCAAGTAGAAGATGTCATTCGAGCCTACAAGTTCGATGTTGACTTAATCATGGAGCATTACGTTCAGCCTCAGTTACCGGACTCATCGTTTTCTGGACAGTACAAAACTTGGTACGAAGGACTCATACGTAGTATGAAGGCTCAGAAGATTGAGAAATCAGGACATCTTGATGAGCTAAAGGAAATTATGATTGAATTATCCTATTTGCATACTACCATGTTGAATATGCCTGATGACACCAAGTATAAAGAGGTTTACGATGCGGCAAATAAGTATCTTGAGGAATTCAAATTGAAATCGGACCTTAAGGACAAGAATCATATTGAAATAGCATTTCATGCTATGTATATGAAACTCCTTCTGAAATTACAGAAGAAAGAAATCAGCCCTGAAACAGAAGAAGCATTTGATGGAATGCGGATGATGCTTGCCTACCTAAGTCGTTCTTACCGAAGAATGAAGGCGGGTGATCTCGATTTCTTGAAGAACTAAAAAATCTTTCCTGGATTCAAAATTCCATTCGGATCAAATATAGACTTGATGTTTTTCATCAAACTCATACTTTTTTTGCTGAACGCGATATCCATATAGGGCTTCTGTACGAGTCCTATTCCGTGTTCTCCAGAAAGTGTCCCCTTCAACTTAATAACCTCCTCAAACAGCTCGCGAATGGCAACTGGGAGTTCTTTCTCCCATTGTTCGTCCGTTAAATCTCCTTTAATGATATTCACATGAAGGTTTCCATCTCCTGCATGACCATAACACACGGATGTGAACCCATATTTCTTACCAATTCGCTTTACGTGATTGAGCAATGCTGGTAACTCAAAACGTGGAACAACGGTATCTTCCTCTTTGTATATAGAATTTCCTTTAACCGCTTCGCCGACACTTCTTCTCAATTTCCAAAGCGCATCTTTTTGTGCTTGCGATTCCGCGAATAGAATTTCATCCGTTTTAAAGGTTTCCAGCACTTCTACAATTCGTGCGCATTCATCCATTAATACTGTTGAATCGAATCCGTCGACCTCAATGAGCAGATGCGCTGCATGATCTTCACCAATGGCGATAGAGTTGTCATTTAAAAAGTTACGTGTCCAGATCAATGCATCACGTTCCATGAACTCTAAACCACTCGGTGTTATACCGTGTTTAAAAATGGCAGAGACGGCTTTGCAGGCCTCCTGTGCATCGAAAAACGGGACCAACATCAATAGGTCGTTCGTTGGATGCGGAATTAAGCGAAGTACGATTTTTGTAATTACTCCAAGGGTGCCTTCTGAGCCTACTATCAGTTGGGTCAAATTATAACCTGTTGCATTTTTTAGAACGTTTGCGCCTGTCCAAATAATTTCTCCAGTAGGAAGCACAACTTCTAAATTGAGTACGTAGTCTGCCGTGACTCCATATTTAACGGCTTTGGGGCCACCAGAGTTTTCTGATACATTTCCACCGATAAAACAACTCCCCTTACTCGCAGGGTCAGGTGGGTAAAACAAACCTTTTTCTCGAACAGCTTCCTGAAGCACCTGTGTAATAACTCCTGGTTCAGTAATCACCTGCAGATTTTCCTCATCGATCGTGAGGATTTTGTTGAATTTCTCCATCGATAACGCCACTCCATTGTAGACTGGGATTGCACCGCCGCTTAGTCCTGTTCGCGCACCTGAAGGGGTGACACAAATTTTGTGTTCATTGCAATAGGAGAGAATTTTGGATATTTCCTCCGTTGTCTCTGGTTTCAGCACAACATTGGGAAGAATCGAGATGTCTTCTGTCTCATCATGGCTGTATTTTTTCAATGAATCAGAATCAAACAGACAACGCTCTTGCAAGAGTGAAAAAAAATAGTCAATATGATTATTGTTCAGGGAGGTAAACATAGGTGTCTTTTGCCATAAATGTATAAAAAATGAATGTCTCTAATTTTGATTCTTTAGATTCAAATGCGTTATTCTAGCACATGCTCGCTGAACATTTTTGGTATGGTAACTTCCCAGTCAAGATCGAATTCAATTTTTACCCGCAGAGCATCAGTTTGGTGCATTTCACCGTGATTCAAGAAGATTCTTTTTGGGGCAGGATTGAAGTTCTTTAACCATGCGATAATATCATTTTGGTCTCCGTGCGCTGAGAGCGAGGAAATGGATTTGATTTCACAATTCACTTTGTGGTATTCACCATAGAATTTTATCTCCTTGCTTCCTTTTAAAATTGCTCTACCTCTAGTTCCTTCACCTTGATATCCAACAAACAAAAGTGTATTTTTCTTGCTTCCCATATGATTATTCAAGTAATGAATGATTCTTCCACCTTCAATCATTCCACTTCCAGCAAGTACAATTTTGGGTTTGTTGTCTAAACAAATTGCTTTTGAAGCCGTCGGGTCACTAATGAATTTTACATCATTGTAAACGCGGTTAATTTCGAAATGAGAGATATTCTGCAATTCATGGTATTTGTCGTAAACGTTTGTGGAATTGATCCCCATCGGTGAATCCAAATAGACTGGGATGGGAGGAAGACAATCCTCTTGACGCAATTGATAGATTAAGTACAGAAGCTCTTGTGTTCTTTCCACTGCAAAGGATGGAATCATCAAAATACCACCTTTTTTGTAAGTATCTGTAATGACTTTGCACAGTTCATCTTTTACATTTTCTACAGAATGCGTTCTGTCTCCATACGTCGACTCCATGACAATGTAATCCGCATTCTTCAATTTTTTTGGAGGGTAGAGGAGAAGTGGATTTGATTGACCAATGTCACCGGAAAAGACGATTGTTTTATCGTGCACTTTCAATTCGACAAAGGCAGAACCAATGATATGTCCGTTATTGTAGAGTTTAAATTTTACTGAGTTATCGAGAATCACCGTTTCCAGAAAATTGTGACGCACAATCAATGCAAGGGATTGTTTAACATCTTCTTGTGTGTACAGTGGTTTCGCTTTTTTGTGTCGAGTGTAATGATATTTATTAGCTCGAGCAGCATCTTCCTCTTGTATTTTTGCGCTGTCTTTTAGAATGATCTCTGTTAAATCTGCTGTAGGGCTTGTACAATGAATAGCTCCTTTAAATCCATTTTTCACCAAAACTGGGATATAACCACAATGGTCAAGATGCGCATGTGTCAAAATGATGGCGTCTATTTTTGATGGATCAATAGTAAGCGAGGTGCGATTCAAATTTCGCAACTCCTTCAATCCTTGAAATAAGCCACAGTCAATCAGCACTTTGTAGGAAGACGTTTCGACAAGTGTTTTCGATCCAGTTACCGTTCCTGCTCCTCCGAGGAAGGTCAATTTACAATTCGTATTATCCATATTAACAAGCTATAAAAAAAGCGAGACTAAGCTCGCTTTTTTTTACTAATTAATTTGCTTTTATCTCAAATTCTGTTCGTCTGTTCTGTTGACGTCCGTCCGACGTACCATTAGAGGCTATGGGTTTGGTTGAACCATATCCCATTGCCGTCATTCTTCCTGCAGCGATTCCTTTTCCTTTTAGGTAGTTGACAACTGCCTGAGCTCTGTCTTGTGAAAGCGTAGCGTTTAAAGACGCTGATCCCGTGTTGTCAGTGTGTCCTGAGATCTCAATTTTCAATGATGGAACATCGTTCATCAATTTTACCAAACGCCCTAATTCCGCATTTGATTCAGCCCGTAAGGTTGACTTACCCGTGTCGAAGAAGATATTTCGAAGAGCGATTTTACTACCAATTGCGATGTTCTTCAATTCAATAACCTTATTTACAAGGTTGTCAGCCGATCCTTTCGGGATATCGAAGTTCTCGGAATGGAAAAGATAACCCTCTGCTTTTACTGCGATACCATAGTTCTTTCCTGAGGCTAATGTGATAATAAATTTACCTGTTGCACTGTTCGTCGTAAATGTTTCAATAACTTTTCCAGTTGCATTATCTGTTATTTCGATATTGGCCTGTACAGGTTTCTTCGTCATAGCATCAATCGTCTTCCCTTTAAATACAGTAAAAGATTTCTTGTTGACATCTACTTTCGTTTCTATTGAATTATCCTTCATCGGATTCACAATTGATGCAAGCAAATAATCTTCTGTTGCAGTAACAGGCGTTTTTTCTGGTCCCCAGAAAGTCACCTTGTAGAGATCAAAACCTCCCTGTCCACCTTCACGATTGGAAGCAATGTAAGCATACTTCCCATTTGCTGTAGATGAGAAGAAAAAATCATCATAGGGAGTGTTGATAGGGTACCCCATGTTTACTGGTTTTCCCCATGTGCCTTGCGTACGTTCAGAAACAAAGATGTCGTATCCACCATAAGAATCACCACCTTGCGACGCGATATACATTGTTTGTCCATCCAGCGCAATATAAACAGGACCTTCGTTGAACTTACTGTTCACCGTAGAAATCATTTGTGCAGCCATGTAATTCTTCTGGATTTTACTTTGCATACTACTGTACATGATTTCAAATCCATTTGCCCGAGTAGCGTTGTCACGACCGAAGTAAATACTCCAACCGTCTTCGCTATACGCTGCATAGACTTCATTCGCTTTTTTTGATGAAATCTGGAATGGCATTTCTTTAGGTGATGTCCAATTCAATCCAGAAAGTGTGCTTTCAAAGATGTCCATTTGCCCATCTACCTCACGGTGCAAAAGCATTTTTGTTCCATCGTAACTAAGGTTGTTCGAAATGTCATCCGACTCAGTGTTTACGCCTGGTTTAAGTTGCGTTGGAGCAGCCCATTTTCTTTCAGATAACGAAGAAGAATAGATATCCTTGTCATAGCTCCCAGCAACATTTGGCGTGTGCCCATTAGGTCTGTCGGATGTAAAGATGATTTCTCCTCCGTCCGTAGAAACAGATGGAGCGAAGTCATTGTATTCTGAGTTTAATGATTTTACATTGTCTACCCAAGCACGTATAGGATTCGAAATGGCACCTTGTGCAGCTCTACATTCTTTCTTTCCTTTGCTAACAAATTTGTTGAAGTTGTCTGCTTTTTTGTATGCCGCCTCGAAAGCCTCATAGGCTTTAATTGCTTCATTGAACTTGTTGTCCAATTGTAAAGCCTTAGCATAGTAAAAGTTCATAAACGGATCACATTCAGGATTCAATTTATATGCTTCATAAATGTACTTAATCCCTTTGTGACTGTACGGAGAATTAATATAGCAAACTCCAATTTTAAAGTTAAGCTCTCCATTTTTTGCATTGAACTTTTGAGCCTTCTCGTATTCAATTAAAGCCAATTCATAATTCAGACCAGGACCTTTTATCAGGAATATTGCTTCATTCCCAAGTTCAAAGTATTCATCTCCTTTCTTTATTGCTTCAACGGCATTTTTGAAGCCTTCTTTATCTTCCTTGAAATTCGCAGATTTAAACTCTACGTTTTGCGCATTCGCGGCAAATAAAAAAGATAAAACAACGGACGTTAATAGGTATTTAATCATCGTTCTATAAGTTTAGTTTCCGCAATTTCCTGCGTAGTAATTTTTACCAGTTTCTGATCCAAGTTCCTTTGCTTTGAACCAGTCTTCACATGCTCCTTCCATATCTCGTGTCATTTCTTTCGCCATACCACGGTTTACGTATGCTGCAGCGTTTTCTTTGTCCATTTGGATAGCCTTATTTGCATGGTCGAGCGCTTTCTTATATTCCTTACGCTTAAAGTAGACACCGCTCAGATTTGTTTCAGCAGGTGAATAGTCAGACTTGATGCCTAACGCCTTATTAAAGTCTTTTACAGCATCATCCAATCTTCCTTGGTTCATTTGCACAACTCCTCTATTGTTATAAGCTAAGTGGAAGTTTGCGTCAATTGAAATTGCCTGATTGAATGCAGCAAGTGCACCTGTGAAATCCTTCATTTTAGATTTCGTAGTACCGATATTGTTGAGTACGAACGCCATTTGTGGGTTCTTACGAATTGCTGTTTGATAATCCGCTAATGCTTTTGTGTAATCACCCTTCATTCGATGAGATGAACCACGGTCGTTGTAAGCATTTACAAAGTTTTCATCAAGCTTTATTGTCTTTGTAAAGTAACTGATGGCCCCGTCATAATCGAGTTGTAAAAAGCGTAAAGTTCCATAATTGTAAAATGCCTTTGGATTACTCGCATCCAATTGAATTGACTTGTCATAGTCTTTTTCTGCTTTGATATAATCATTCAAACCTTGGTATGAACGTCCACGTTGGAAGTAAGCCTTCGAATAAACTGGTTTGAGCTCAATGAGTCGAGTTAATGTTTTAACTGCGTCATCAAATTTTTCCACTTCATTTTCTGCAACGCCTTTATTGTAGTAAGCTGCAGTAAAGTTGGGGTCAAACTGTATTGATTTTCTAAACTCTTCAATAGCAGCTGGAAATTTTTTCTCTGAGAATAGTTGAATTCCTTTGTTATAGGCTTCCTGACTATTAGCAATAGTTTCGTTTTCTAGATTCAACGCGGTTATCGAATCCCGATAAGCTTGTTCTTCGGGAGTAAGTTCATCCGGTTGCGCAAAAGATATGGTTCCAATACTCAGAAAGAGCATCACCATAAGGGATTTTGGTTTCATCACGGTTAGCGGTGTTTAAAAATTTGGAAATCCAAAATACAAACTTTGGGCCGAACTGCTTGAAGAAGTTATCAACAATGGAAAAATGTTAACTTAGCGAATCAAATAATAGGCATGTCAAAGGAAGTATTTATTGTAGATGGAATTCGTACACCAATAGGGAATTTTGGTGGTACGCTTGGCCCCGTAAGAACGGATGATTTAGGAGCTTTGGTAATCAGAGAATTGTTAGAAAGAAACGCTGGGCTGGATCCAATGTTAATTGAAGATGTTCTATTCGGGTGCGCCAATCAGGCTGGAGAAGACAATCGTAATGTGGCTCGTATGTCAGGATTGTTGGCAGGGCTGCCTTGGCAAGTTGGTGGAGAGACAATTAATCGTCTTTGTGCATCAGGTATGGCGTCTACAATTAATGCGTCGAGAGCAATTAAAGATGGCGCAGGAGAGATCTATATTTCAGGTGGTGTAGAAAATATGACGCGTGGTCCGTGGGTGATCTCGAAAGTGTCGAAACCTTATGGCCGTGATGCGCAAATGCATGACTCTTCTTTTGGGTGGCGTTTTGTCAATCCGAAGATGGAGGAGCTGTACGGGACAGATGGAATGGGGGTAACCGCAGAAAATTTAGTTGAAAAGTATGGTATTGAGCGCGAAGCACAAGATCAATTTTCTTTGTGGTCTCAACAAAAGGCTACTGCAGCGATAAATTCTGGAAGGTTAGCAGAAGAGATTGTAGCTGTTTCTATTCCTCAAAGAAGAAAAGACCCAATTATATTTGATACAGATGAATTTGTTAGAACTAGTTCAACGATAGAAGGATTGGCCAAATTGAGACCAGCGTTCAGAAAGGACGGGTCTGTTACAGCAGGCAATTCCTCAGGATTGAATGATGGTGCAGCAGCATTGCTTGTAGCGTCCGAAAAAGCTGTGAATGATTATGGAATGAATCCTCTGGCAAGAATTGTTGGGGCTGCCGTTGCTGGTGTTGAACCAAGAATAATGGGAATCGGACCTGTGTATGCTTCTCGAAAAGTACTCGAGAGAACAGGGTTGACACTTGATCAAATGGATATTTTGGAATTGAATGAGGCTTTTGCTGCGCAAGTATTGGCATGTACCCGAAAAATGGGGCTTGAAGATAACGACCCGCGAATCAATCCGAATGGTGGAGCTATTGCACTGGGACACCCATTAGGAATGACTGGTGCGAGAATTTTGCAGAGCGCGGCTATTGAATTACAGAAATCAAATAAACGATACGCATTGGTAAGTATGTGTATAGGCGTAGGACAAGGATATGCCACCATTTTGGAAAAAGCCTAACAGAAACCAACTACAACCTACATTAAAACGTCTTTAGAACATGAAAAGGACCGCTACATTTCTATTACTGCTTCTGCTCGTTGTTTCGTGCAAGAAAGAGAAAACCATTTGGGAGAGCGATTGGAGTGCTCCCATAATCAATGACACACTTTCATTGGCGAACCTAACCAACGATTCAACATTGGTGGAGTCAAGCGGTTTTTATCAGCTTGATCTGAGTAGGACCTTGTTTGATTTAAAGGTTTCAGATTTTGTTGGTATTCCAGACACAACAATTCAAGAGGTCTTTGCAGCACCTGTTGGATTTAACTTGAGTCCTGGATTTACCTTTGATAACTCTACAACAGAGCATGTTATTAATTTGGATGATATTCAATTGAAGAAAATCATATTGAATGAAGGATTCATCGATGTTCGTGTAGAAAACCCATTGGCAACTGAAATTATTTTTGAAGTGCAACTTCCAGGTGTATCGAAAAACGGAGTTGTTTTTTCTAATCAATATTCATCGCCAGCAGGTACAGCAGCAAATCCAGGTGTGTCGAATCAGACGATCGACCTTTCTGGCTATACACTTGACCTCACTGGAATTTCGGGAGGACAATACAACATTTTAGTGTCTACCATTAATCTTATTGCTGGTCAACCAGGAACCTTTGTAAGTGAGCCCGATCCAATGAGAGTTGATGCGACATTTAGAGGTGTGAAAATTAACTATGCGAGAGGGTATTTTGGAAATCCAGTAATTTCAGATACAACAAATGTATTTTTGGAAGTTATGAACTCTGTACAAGCAGGCGCAATTGATATTCCAAATACATCAATTACATTCGAAATCGAAAATGGTATAAAGGTTAGTGCAGAGGGGACGCTTACAACTGTGAGTAATACTAATTTGTCTGGAAACGCCATTGACTTAACTGGAGGTCAAATGGGGACTTCATTCAATGTTGACCCAGCTACGGGTACTTGGGACAACTTATCTCCATCTTTGAAGTTGATTAATTTCAATAGTACGAATAGCAATATTGAAGCATATATTGAAAACTTAGGAGCTTCGCATGATTTTGGATATAGTCTGCAATTAAACCCTTGGGGAAATGTTTCTGGAGGGTATGACGAAGTTTTCTCAACTAGTAAACTAAGCGTTCGTATGAATGCAAATATGCCTTTGACAATTGGCGTTGATGGTTTGGTGTTGAGAGATACGTTTGATATTCAATTGAATCAAGACCCCGAGAAAACACATATCAAGTCTGGTGAATTGATTCTTCAAGCAAGTAACGGATTCCCTATCTCTGGTTCTGTTAAGTTGATGCTATGCGATGAAGTTGGAAATGTTCTGCATACGGTGGCAGGTTCAAGTGAATTGAGATCTTCACTTTATGGTCCTTATAGTACAAAACATGGTTTTGAAGTGGAGGACTCAGAGATTCATTACGTGCTATCGGAAGAGGTGCTGAATGATATTAACAGTGTGTACACAATTATCGTTGAGTCCACCTTTAATTCAATCAATCCAACAACTAATTTAAATGAACAAATGGCGATTCCATTTGGTGCATTTTTGGCAGTTAAATTGAAAACCAAATTTACTTCTGAGAACAAGTTTTAGATATGAAAGGAATCCAACGTTTTATTGCATTGCTCGTTCTTGTTTTGAGTGCATTTCATGGACAATCACAGATTATCCCCCTTGGTTATGATACCCTTAAATATTCGCACGAGTTCTTCTTAGATGCAGGTGGTGACTATTACGGATCATCTGTCGAAAGAGATTTGTTATCGAAGTTTATCCGTGGAGGAATGATAACGGAAGAAATTAAAGACAATTCCTTCAATCGGCATAAGGCCATTAATCGGTTTGGTGCTGTGATGGGAGGTGAATTCGAATACCGTAATTACAACAAAAAAATCTTCAAGAAAAAGGATTGGGGATTTGTAATTAAAGGTGGTTATCATGTTTTTGCTGGAATGCTTTATTCCAAAGACCTTTTTGGCTTGGCTTTCTACGGAAATGAGAGCTACATGGGAGAGACCATTGATATTTCGGGTACTGATGTTTCTTATATGAATTTCCAGAAAATCGGTTTTGGAATGATTGACAGTAAGTCGAAGTCTTCAGTTTCATTAAATGTGTACAACATCAGCGATCGTTTTAGTGGAGATTTCCGGACGGTTAAACTATTTCAGGATCTTGAAGGTGATGAAGTTACCCTTGAGATGGATGGAGAGGTTGATGTGAAAAACAATAAGAAATTTAACCAAGGAATCGGATTCGGACTGGACTTGGATTTTAAAGTGCCTGTGTCATGGGGGAAGGATCGAAAGGCATTTTTGCGTTTTCAGGCCCAAAACCTAGGGTTCGCATACATGTACGAGAAGCAGAAAGTCTATTCATTTGATACAACATTTACATTTGACGGTTTGACATTTAATCAGTTGATTGGTGATGATTCGTTCTTTGGAGATTCGTTGAATATTCTTGATAGCTTGGGAATTAGAACAACCGAAAAGAACCGTACTGTTATGCTTCCAGGGTTTTTACAGATTGGTAAAATCGTTGATGAGCATTACGCGGGTAAGGTGCAGTCCTTCTTTGGTTTACGCTTGTATCCTTCGTTAATTTATAGCCCTTACATTTTTGCTGGAGTCGATTATCGTCCTGCTAAATGGGCTAGAATCGGAGCAAATGTGGCGTATGGCGGTTTCGGCGGTTTTAGAGCAGGTCTGTATACGAACCTTACATTTGACAAATACTCAGTAGGAGTAGCGACGGAAAATATTCTAGGCTTTTTCACAAAGAAAGCAAGTGGTCAATCCTTATTTATTCGACTTCGATGCGCATTTTAATAACCATATTCCTTGTAACACTATTGGTCGGTTCAGGACATGCTCAGATCAAGTTTTTCAAGCTGTACACCAACAACGGTGCTGACTTCGGACAGGGTGTTGTTCAGTTAGAAGACAGCAGCTACGTGATTACTGGATCATCGAGCAGTTTTGCAGATGGTCCCTCACAAGCGTTCTTATTGAAGATAGATAGCGTAGGGAATTACAAATGGTCAAATCACTACGGAGGATCCGAAGTGGAGTCGGGCAGAAGAGTTTTGTACAAGAAAAATTTTGGATTCTTTATTTGTGGTTATACGAATTCCTTTGGAAACGGAGGCTTTGATTATTACCTAGCTAAAGTTGATGAGAATGCAAATTTGGAATGGGAAACTTCCATCGGAGGCTATGGATGGGAGCAAGTTCATGATGCTGCTTTGACAAGGGATACTGGTGCAATTATGGTTGGAGAAACCAGTTCTAACGTCACCGATAACAAAGATATTTACATTGTCCGTACGGATATAGATGGAGATACACTTTGGACGAAGACCATCGGTGGCTCAGGCGATGATTATGCCTCATCGATTACGAAGCATAATGACTCAATGTTTGTTATTGGAGGTCGAACATGGGTAGAAGATTCATTGTTGACGAAAGCATATATGACCTACATAAAGGATGATGGAACCGTTTTTTGGACGGATACTTTTGGAGTCAATGGAGATTATTGGATTAACGACATTGAGTTTGTTGGAGGAAGATTTGTTGCTGTCGGCGGAGCATCTGGAGAAGGAAACGATGGAATAGATTATTATTATAACGAAGTTGATGTCAATGGAAATTTGTTGGGATGGATTGAAGAGGTGAACACCGGAGATGAAGATCATATGTATGTCACAACTTACGGTCTAATGTTCGATTTGTATACTGTTGCGCACGCTATTAATCCACCGGGAACATTTCCTGGAGGAGAAGATGTTTTGGTACATAAATTTACATCTGGCTACATCTATTTAAATGGTTTTGGAATAGGTCATACAAACCCCGATATAGCTGGTCAAATAATCCGCACAAGTGATGGTGCGGCTTTAATTGTTGGTTATAGCACAGGTGTTATTTCTGGCGGAAACGAGATTTTTGTTGCCAAAATTGGCCCTGGTGTGGATGATTATCCCGACAATATAGTCGATGTAGCTATTAATAACCTTGTGATAGTTGATGAGCTAAACGAAACAAGTGAACTGAATGTTTACCCTAATCCAGCCTCTGGAGTAATTCAGATAGAAACGGATCAGTCCGGCTATGCGAGTGTTAATTTGATCGATGCTACGGGTAAGCGACTTCGCTCGGAAGGTTTGAATTTCAATCTCTCAATGGATGTCAGTATGCTGCCAGCTGGATGGTATATACTTGAATTTGTTGGTAAGGATCTGGAAACGGTACACAAGAAGTTGATCGTTCAGAAATAAACTACCATTCAAAGGCATCTTCCTTGAACCATTTGTCTTGCACGCGCAATGTCTGTTCAATTACATCCCTAACACAATGCCGTCCTCCATTGTACGGTGATTGATAATCTGATATAGCTTTTATCTCTACAGCCGCGTCCTGAGGGCATGTGGATACACCGACAATTTTCATGACGTGATAATCAGGAATATCATCGCCCATATAAAGCACTTCTTCGTCTGTAAAACCGTATTCCGTCTTCAATGTATCGTATACATGAAGCTTATTTTTAGATCCGAGGCACACTTCTGTTGCACCTAAGTCTGTTAAGCGTGTTTTAACCGATTCAGACGTTCCACCTGTAACAATGAGGATTCGGTAGCCCATTTTTGATGCATACTGCATGGCATAACCATCTCTTGAATTCAAGATACGGACTACATCGTTTTCTTGTAGAATGACATCACCGTTCGTAAAAACACCATCCACGTCAAAGATAAATGTTGTTATCGCTGGAAGTTTTTCTTTATAACTCTTCATTGGTTGAATACGTGTTTTGAATATTCTTTGAGATCAATAGGTATATTTCTTTTTCAAGTCCTTCAAGTTTCATTGCTTGCTCGTCAATGATTTGTGCGTCTCCTCTTCTTGCTGGACCCGTTTGAGCCGCGAAGGCAGAAAGATGATCTAACTTGTGAATCGTTTCTTTCAATAAAGGCTGAAGGAGTGAGAAGTCAAGGTTCTTTGCTGCTGCATACTTTTCTGCAATATGGACTATGTGATTTGTGAAGTTGTTCACCCAGACAGCTGCCAAATGCAGTTCCTTTCGCTGTTTAGAATCAGCATACGAGACTTTGGTGCTTAGGCGCGATGCTAAGTCAAATAGTTGTTGAGCAAACGCTTCGTTTGTGGCTTCGATCAGGAAGGGGATTTCTGTAATCGTAAGATCTTGATTTTTTGAAAAGCTCTGCAGTGGATAGAAAACACCTAAGTGCTCTCGTTTAGGCAATGCAGAAAGTTCGACCGATCCAGAAGTGTAAGCAATTAGAATCTGAGGATCTATCTGCTCAATAGTTTTAGAGATAGCATCATCTATAACACAGATTAATGTTAACTGGTTTTTAGGAAGATCTTGAAAATTGTCAATTGCTACAGCGCCTAATTCATCGGCAGCATCTTCAATTGAGCGAAGATCTCTACTATAGATATGTGTAGTTTTAATTCCCGCGGATCTAAGATGCCGAGCGAGGTGACTTCCAACATTTCCATAGCCAATAAGAGAAATGGTATTTATTGCACTTTTCACAATTCAAAGATGTGAAATAATAGCTCAACAGTTACTTCTCAGGCCTGATTTCTTTGATGAAAATTTTTAATTCTGAACAAAAAAAACTCATTACATTTTCGTAATGAGTTTTCACCTTATCCAATATCGTTTGTACTACGGCTGTGGAGTAAGGTAGGTTATCCTAAATGATTAGAGCGTGTAAGAGACACTTTCCTCAAAGTGAACATCACGTTTGTGAGGAATGATGAAGTGCTTCAGTCCATCCACGTCAATATCAGTAAAATGGTAAACTTTTATTGATTTCTCTTCATGAATTAATTCAACTTTGAAAATTTCGTCCTTTTCAAGCATGTCTTCTCGGATAAGTTCAAATTCTTTGACGTCGAATTTTGAGTCTACACCAGTTACAATTGTTGTATTTGCCTGTCTTCCATTCTGTTGGATCTGAAAAATTGCATTCTCTAACTTGTTAGCTTCATAAGATTGCGAGAATGAAGCTAGAGGCAGAATGGCTAATAAGAGTATGATAATATATCTCATAATTTAATTTTTAATGATTTTTTCTGTTGATGTTAATCCGTCGGTACTTCGATAGATTACAAAATAAACACCTGATGCTAAATTAGCAATGTTGAATTCAAGTTTTGTGAAGTCAGCATCGGATAATGTTCTAGACTCAAGGGTTGAGCCTTCTATATCTCTTAATTCAACAACGTCCCCATTTAATCCGTTGACATCAACATAAAGTACAGTTCTCACTGGATTTGGATACGTCGCCAAAAGCCCCTCTGTGTCGATTGATCTGTCCAACGCAATCACTGAAGTTGGATTTTCAGTTCCATCAAGATCAACCTGAATTAATTGGTAATAAACGGCTCCTGTTCGAATGTCTTTATCTTCGAAAGAATATGACTTTGGTGAAGAGGTAGTTCCTGCGCCAGAAACAATTCCAATATTCTCAAATGTTTGTCCGTCGTACGAGCGCATCACTTTAAAGTAAAGGTTGTTTTGCTCATAAATGGTTTTCCATGTAAGTACATTTTTACTAGGCAATGTAATTCCAGAGAGTTCCACCAGTTCCACAGGTAATTGAATTCCTGTTGCTGTCCAGCCTGTAACCGTGAAATCACAATTGTCACCCGCATAACCATCCACCATCAATATGTAAGTGTTTCCAATGGTTAACGAATTGGCAGTTACCGTTCCATTTGTCATTGTTCCTGGATTCCAGCAATTCGACACAGAAGCGAAATTAGAGCAACATCCGTTCACGTCATTTGTTACATCGTAAACTTGCGCTTGAATTCCACTGTTATTAACACAATTGCTAACCGAGAAATTGAATGTTTCCGTTGTACTTAGAGCTGTAAACTGATACCATGAGTTGTTTTCCACACTACCACAGAAAAGCGAGCCTGAGTTGGCTGGAAGATCAGAAGTATAATATGGATAGGTACTTGAAGTCCAAGATCCAGGTCCTTGAGTTAAAATTGCTGGATAAGGGCAATAATCTTCCGTAGTGGAAGTCACACCACATGGTCCAATTTCAGAGATGCATAGATCAAACACAGATGTTTGTCCAGCTGTTCCTGTCCATGAATATATACGAACGTAGTAGGTGTTTCCAACTGTAAGTCCATTTACCTGACTTGAATTAGGGTCACTACAAACAAGTGCTGCTCCTATTGATCCGCAAGTTCCTGCATAAACACTATGATATAAATCGGTGGTTCCTCCTGTGATATTTGTTAAGTCAATTTGAACGTCAGTAGATGTTGCTACAAAAGAGTACCATACATCGTCATCTGCTGTGCCTCCACAACCAGTGGCTTCAGGAGACATTGTCGCGCTAGCTATAGATCCAGTTGTGTATGTGCAACCACTTGTTGAGACAGTTACTGGTATTGCTCCTGGACAATCATCATTTGCAGGTGGGGGAGGTGGTGTTCCAATGCAAAGATCAAAGTTTGAACCTTGATTGGGTGCGGCCGTCCATGAATAGATACGAACATAATACGTTGCTCCTATTGTGAGTCCTGTCAAGACGCTATTGTTTGGGTCACTACATACGATTGGCGCACTTAGAGATCCACATGTTCCAGAGAATACACTGTGGTATAAATCTGTTGTCCCGTTCGTTATATTTTGAATGTCAATATAATGTGTCGTGTTTGTTGCTACAAAAGAGTACCATACATCATCGTCATCTGCTCCAGCACAACCGCCTGGTCCTTGGAATGAGGCTGTTGCTCCCGAAATTGTTCCTGATACGACAGAACCGCACAGGTTGTCAGGATTGACAGGTGCTGGTGTAGCAGTTACGCATTCGTCGTTTGGCGGCGGCGGTCCTGGAAGTGTAGCGCAAATATCAAATGTTCCGTTGTTATTATTACCGTATTCCCAAACCCGAATCCATAAAGTAGCCCCAGGTGTTTGTCCTGAGAGCGCAATGAGTGACATCAATCCTTGATTACTGTCGTCATCGTCACATTCAATAAGTGTTAGTGAGCCACAAGTTCCAGAGTAAATAGCCATTCCCGCATCTGTAATAACACCTTGACTCATGTCTACCGTTACAACTCCTCCCGCCGGAACAGTCACTGTAAACCAAACATCCCCACCGCTATAGGATGCGCAGCCTGGAGCTGGAACACCCGCCGACGCAGTAGCGTTTTCATTTGTATAGGTAGCAAATGTACATGACGCTGTGGCTGTTAATGCAATAGCGTTGCAAGGTTCGTCGTTAACCGGTGGAGGGTTGGGTAGATCTATTGCACAAATGTTACCTCCAAGGTTTTGATTGTTTGTTCCAGAACGTCTTTGAATCTGAATACGATAGATTTGTCCAAGGATGGACGGGAAACTAATACTTCCTGTCGTACCGGATGGTACATTGTTACAGGCAACTTCTCCGGCTCCACCACACCCAGTGAAGGCCGCTAACGTAACGTCTCGATTGGCTCCAGAAACAGTGACCGTAATTGTGTTTCCTGTTCCAGTAAATTGCATCCAACCATCTTCATAAGCTGTTCCTGTTGCGCATGAAGCATTAACGGTTTGACCTGTTCCGTTCCAATTAACTGAGAACGCCTGATTTACGCAAGTGGCGTTAAGCGCAAGTGGCGTTGCTCCACCTCCTGGGCAAGGTCCATTAGTTTGTGAAAAGGTTTGAAAAATTGAGAATACCCCAATAACTGTAAGCCATATTCGGCTTCTTTGTAGTAGTAATTCCATAATGATTTAAGTCGTAGTACAACGACAAAATACAGTCTTCGATCTAAGGAACCAAAATTGAGGGGTGTAGTTTACCTTAATGCCTCGGTTGTCGAGTATTTAACAGATTTAGCTGAATATTGACAGTTTAAATGTTATTTACCGTGACACTGCTTGTATTTCTTCCCGCTACCACAAGGACAAGGGTCGTTTCTTCCTGCTTTTTTCTCTACTACTACGGGTTGTTGTTTAACAGGTTCACGATTCGCTCCTGAGTTACGAACAGCCTCATCATAGCCTTCACGTTGAACAGGCTCTTGATTGTTTTCTTTTGCCTTGTCGTAATTACTCTGACGTGTAACTGATTGGTTGGTGCTCTGAATTTCCTGAGAAGCTGGAATATCGAGCTTCATCATTAACTCCATTGTTTCAGCGTTCAAACGTGCAAGCATCGCTTTGAATAATTCAAATGATTCTAACTTGTAAACCAATAAAGGATCTTTTTGCTCGTATTGTGCATGGTGAACAGCTGAACGCAAATCATCCATTTCACGCAAATGCTCTTTCCACTCATTGTCAATCATTCCTAAAATCACGTTCTTTTCAAACGCCAATGGAATTGCTTTTCCTTTAGTTTTGTAGGCTTCTTCAAGATTAATTACCAATTGCATTTCCTTCTTTCCATCGGTAAGAGGGAAGACAATGTTTTTGTATTTATCCGCCATCGTTTCATGCACGTGCATAATTTGAGGCATCGCCTTGGTAACTATCTTTTCATTTTTACGATTGTATTGCTCGCGCACTTCATCGTATACTTTGTTCACGATAACCGAATCATCTAGTGAAGCAAATTCTTCTTCATTAACAGGTGATTG
>CAJQJL010000053.1 GCA_905478665.1 uncultured Flavobacteriales bacterium | reverse complement strand
CTCAAGCATAGCTAGTTCATCAACCACAATTGTTTGTTCGAGTGGTTCAATCGAATTCTCAACGACATAATTCGCAGTTTTGTGCTCAGGAATATCCTCTGCCACCTGAATTACCTGTTGAATTTGACGAATGGTCTCTTCTTCCTGTGGAGACGAACAACTAAACAATGTCAACCCAAAAACCACAATCAAAGAAAGTGTCATAGCGCGTTGCATATTCCTTTTCGAATTCATTTGCCAAGCTACAAACTCAGCATTCAATGCCTGTTCCTGCGCTGGAAGAATACGTCCACAAACGCGCTGCCCGATTTGCATTCGCAAACTGGCTTTTATTTCTTCACTGCTTTTGTTGGTGAAATCTTGCACTTCTATTGCACACTTGCGGCAGAATGCTCCTTTCTCTGTAGGCGTCATTGCATTCCAGTCTTCTGAACAGGCTTCGGAAATTCCAATATTTTTCATCGTAGTTGTTGTTAAGATCTATTTCTCTTACAACAAGATGCAGGAATCGTTCAATTCCACAAATTCGACGTGATAATGGATGATTTACTTATTCATCATCGAGCACAGCACGCAGTCGCTGCTGAAGCTGACGTGTATAGGTGTCAATGATGTATTTATAGTAATTTGGAGTACTCTTAGTAATGCACTTCGTATAATGCTTTAATCGATGCTCAATGTGATCTTTCAAGAGTTGCATTAATTCCAATCCATGGAAATAATCCTCTGAAGCATCACGAATTACCTCAAAGTGGTTCTCTAGAGATCTATCAACTGCTTCTTTTCCTTTAAAGCCGTTATCAATACACTCGTAGTATATTTCCTTTATATTGAACTCCTTCAGCTTCTCAAGATTAAGAATCTCTTCTGATCCACGTGGAAATTCGAAAACCGTCTCAAACTCAATATCTTCTACCTCACTCAAACGCGCTTCCAAAAAGCGATCTGGAAAACGGAAAGCGTCTTGCCAATTGATGTAATCCTGCCAAATTCCAAAGCGACGAACATTATTTCCTAAATCGATCAATTTAAACTGATCTTTTTTAGGAAGCTTACGCGACCCTCTACCAATCATCTGATGATAGAGTGTCAAGGAACGCGTTGCACGATTAAGGATAATTGTATTCACCGTAGGCTCATCAAACCCTGTCGTTAATATACCTACCGATGTCAATATAGCGTCTGGAGTAACTTTAAACCATCTCAATACTTCCTTTCGATCTTTGTCGCTAAAAGTAGAATCCAGATGGCGAATTTTATATCCGCGCTTTTTAAAAGTCTCCTCAACTCGCATTGACGTATCAATACCAGAGTTAAAAATCAAGGTTTTATTACCTACAGCTACTTCTTCATAGGCGAAAAGCAATTTTTCTTGCATGAAATAGTTTCCATAAACTACATCTGAACTGCTCACTGTAAAATCACCATTCGAACCAATTTTCAGTCCATGAAGATTTACATCATAGGTATACGATTCCGCATCCGCTAAATACCCTCCCTCAATTAATGAGGAAATACTTTCTCCAACAATCAGCTTATTGTAATTGTCGTTTAGCGGTAATGCTTTATTACTACTTAAAGGCGTTGCTGTAACACCCAGAATGTTTGCGTTCTCATAAAATTGAAAAATCTTACGGAAACTGTTGTAATGGGCCTCATCAACGATCACCAATCCGACGTTCTTAATGAAATCCTGATTATCATTCAAGCGATTGTTCAAGGTCTCCACCATTGCAATATAACATTGGTAGTCTTCCTGATTAGGAATTTCCTTTACTTCACTGTTAATTACCTTATTGTTTACATCAATTGCAGAAAGCTGTTTTGAAGTCTGAACTGACAATTCAATTCGATGGGTTAAGATCAAGACCTTTTCCTTCGTTTTTTCAATGTATCGTCTAGCGATTTCAGAAAAGATCACAGTCTTCCCTCCGCCCGTTGGTAGCTGGAAAAGCAGGTTAAAATCTCTGCCGTTATCAGACAACTCTGCGAGTATACTTTTAACGGTCGATTCCTGAAAAGGATAAAGAGTTTTGGCCTCGTAAAGTTCTGTGTCTATCATAAATTCTCTTGCAAAAAGCGGCTACAAAGCTAGTGTCTTTTTTAGGAAATACAAAATGAATTGAGGTACAATATGTATTAGTTTTCTTGCAATCCTAATCTTTTAATAGTTCTAGGCATATTCTATCGTTGTAAGGCAGAAAAAATTAATTTTGTTAGATACTATTGTTGAACGAATTAAATACGCAAATCGCATGAGTGAAGTAGAAAAAGTCAAATGTCTTATTATAGGCTCAGGACCAGCAGGTTATACAGCTGCAATTTATGCTGCACGTGCAGATATGAGTCCTGTATTGTACCAAGGAATGCAACCAGGTGGGCAGCTTACTACAACCAACGAAGTTGAAAACTTCCCAGGATATCCTGAAGGTGTTACTGGTCCAGATATGATGGTTCAACTTGAAGCACAAGCAAAAAGATTTGAAACTGACATACGATTTGGATTTATTGATAAAGTTGATTTTTCTGGAGATGTTCACAAATGCTGGGCGGAAGATGGAAAGGAAATTCATGCGGATACAGTCATTATTTCTACAGGGGCTTCTGCGAAGTACCTAGGCCTTGAAAGCGAACAGTTGTACTTAAAAAATGGTGGTGGTGTTTCGGCATGCGCTGTTTGTGACGGCTTCTTCTACAGAGGTCAGGAAACGGTTATTGTTGGTGCTGGAGACTCAGCTTGTGAAGAAGCACATTATTTGTCAAAGCTTTGCACGAAAGTAACGATGCTGGTGCGAAGAGATGAATTTAGAGCTTCAAAAATCATGGCGGATCGTGTTAAAAACACAGAGAATATTGAGATTCTTTTCAATACTGAAACAGATGAAGTGCTTGGAGATGGGCAAGTTGTAACTGGTGTACGTGCTAAGAACAACAAGACTGGTGAATTAATAGAAATTCCTTGTACCGGATTCTTTGTAGCCATTGGACATAAACCAAATACGGATATCTTCAAAGATTACATCAACCTTGATGAAACGGGGTATATTGAATATGAGGAGCCTGGAACGAGCAAAACAAATGTACCTGGTGTTTTTGTAGCTGGTGATGCAGCGGACAAGACATATAGACAAGCTGTTACTGCAGCTGGAACTGGCTGTATGGCTGCACTGGATGCAGAGCGCTATTTGGCGGCAAAAGGACATTAATTCTTTACAATCAAAACTGAAAAAGGAGATGCGCTGCATCTCCTTTTTCTATGTGTAAAAAAATAGTATTCTAAATACCAGAATCCAAAAGATCACTCTCGTCTATTCCCCCACGAGCTGATACATCGTTTATCTGTGGAAGTAAATCTTCCATTTTCGTGTAATTCTGAATCATTCGAATTGCCATGAATCCAGAACCGATCGAAATAAGGGAAGCTACAATTGACATCCAAGCTCCAGTAGAACTCAGATCATCCATGTTATTCGATACCTGACTTATAACTGTAGAAGTGATCCATAATCCCCACCACCAGCCTACGGTGCTAAACCGACTACTATCGCGTTTATCTAACTCATTCTCAACCAACAAATTCTCGGTATTCTTGTGCATCTCAGCGGAAATCTGATAAGGTCCAAAAAGATTGAATATCGGAACAAACCATGCTCCTGCAGCCCAGCCTTCACTGTACTTCAATTTACCTGGAAGTAACTGATGTAAATTGTAATACGCTCTTCTAAACCACATTATGAAGAAAACTGCAGAAAAGATAAAAGCAACCATAAACAAAAAGCCTATAATACCAATCCCTATCAATAAATTTTCACCTGAGCCTAAGGAAAAATAATTACCATTCTCAATATCCATCAATATTTTAACCGTATACCCTTGAGCAAAAAGCATTAAACCGCTTGCTACAAGTACAAATTTCATTGCTAAAACAGCCTGATTTGAACGTTCTTTATTTGGCTTTAATTTGATCATCTTTTCTTTGTTAGAATAGGTTTATATATAATTCTACAAGGCTACTTCACCTTGTTCTCTAGCATGGGTACAAATTTGAAAACCCCATAATCTTCCTTCTCAATTTCAGTATCAGAAATCTTCACGATACGCTTCATCTGTTGTTCTTCACCCTCACCAATTGGAATAATCATTATTCCTCCAATCTTTAATTGATCAACTAAAGCTTGAGGGATATGAGGGGCACCACATGTAATGATCACTTTGTCAAAAGGAGCAAACGCAGGCAAACCTTTAAATCCATCACCGAAGCTCAATCGTGGATTGTATTTCAAATGCTGAATTACCCGTTTTGCTTTCAAATGCAGTTCTTTATGTCGCTCAATGCTGTACACTTTTACACCCAACTCACATAATATCGAAGTTTGAAACCCTGAACCTGTACCGATTTCCAAAATTTTGTCTCCTTTTTTCACTTCAAGTAGTTGTGTCTGAAACGCCACAGTATAAGGATGACTAATTGTTTGTCCCGATCCAATTTGAAATGCAATATTCGAATATGCTTGTTCAGCAAATACATTATCCAGAAAATAATGCCGCGGTACAGCATCGAAAGCACTTAGGATTTTCTCATCATGAATGCCTTTTTCTCTAAGCTCAATAATAAGCTTTTTCCGCATTCCTTTGTATTTAAACGAATCTTGCACAAAGCAAATGTACGGCTAATCCCCCGAAATAAAATGCTATTTTTTCAAACAATTCTTTGTTAAATATTCAATACTTCGATGAGGGATTATAGTACTTCTGGAATGAGAATTAACTATATTTGACCGACTAGAAATCAACAAAAAAAATGGCAATAGCTGCAAAAGAACTAGAATTCAACAAGAACGACGACGAGATGCGTTTGAAAATTTCGGCGTTTGAACGTGAACTAGACAAAATTTATATTGGAGGCGGTAAAAAACGAATCGCCAAAATGCATGACAAAGGAAAGATGACCGCACGCGAGCGCATTGACTTTCTTTTAGACCCTGACACTGAGCGCATTGAAATGGGTGCATTTGCTGGATACGAGATGTACGAAGAGTACGGTGGATGTCCAGCGGGTGGAGTTGTTATTGTTATCGGATATGTTTCAGGGAAACAATGCATTGTTGTTGCCAACGATGCAACGGTGAAGGCTGGAGCTTGGTTTCCGATCACAGGAAAGAAGAACTTGAGAGCGCAAGAAATTGCAATGGAGAATAAGTTGCCGATCATCTACTTGGTTGACTCAGCAGGTGTATTTCTTCCGATGCAGGATGAAATATTTCCTGACAAAGAGCATTTCGGACGTATTTTCAGAAATAATGCTGTAATGAGTTCAATGGGAATTGTTCAAATTTCAGCCGTTATGGGAAGTTGTGTAGCTGGAGGAGCTTACCTTCCTATTATGTCAGATGAGTCATTGATCGTCAATAAAACAGGAACAATTTTCTTAGCTGGTTCGTACCTTGTAAAAGCTGCAATCGGTGAAAGCATTGATAATGAAACGCTAGGTGGGGCCAAAACCCACACTGAGATCTCAGGTGTGTGTGATTACACTTCAGAAAATGATGAGGACTGTCTAACAACCATTAGAGATCTTATGGATCGAATTGGTAGTTCTGAATCTGCAGGGTTTGATAGAAACGAACCAGTAGCGCCAAAAGTGAATCCGAGAAATTTGTACGGAATCTTACCTGCTGATCGATCAAAACCATACGACGTAAAGGAAATTATCAAATGTGTCGTTGATGATTCAAAGTTCACCGAATACAAGGCAAACTATGGAAAATCAATTGTTTGTGCTTATGCACGCGTTGATGGATGGAGCGTTGGTATTGTAGCAAACCAGCGAGAAATCGTGAAGAATGCGAAAGGTGAAATGCAATTTGGTGGTGTTATCTATTCAGATTCGGCTGATAAAGCTGCACGGTTCATTATGAATTGCAATCAGAAAAATATTCCGCTTGTCTTTTTACAAGATGTAACTGGATTCATGGTTGGCTCTAAAAGTGAGCACGGTGGAATCATTAAAGATGGCGCGAAATTAGTTAGTGCAATGGCCAATAGCGTTGTGCCGAAGTTTACGATCATCACTGGAAACTCATACGGAGCAGGAAATTATGCAATGTGCGGTAAGGCATATGATCCTCGTTTAATTGTAGGATGGCCAACAGCGGAAATAGCTGTCATGGGTGGTTCGGCAGCAGCGAAGGTTCTTCTTCAAATTGAAGTGGCATCACTTAAATCGAAAGGTGAAGAGATTACTCCAGAGCGTGAAAAAGAACTCTTGGATACAATTAAGAATCGCTACGACAAACAAACTTCACCTTATTACGCGGCTAGTAGACTTTGGATTGATGCTATTATTGATCCAGTTGACACGCGAAAGGTGATTTCAATGGGTATTGAAATGGCAAATCATAAAAAGGCAGAAAAACCATATAACGTTGGTGTAATTCAAACTTGATAAAGAAATGAAAAATATTGATTGGCAAATAAAGCATTACGGAGATTTAAGTCTCAACGAATTTCATGACATCATCGCGTTGCGTATGAAAGTGTTTGTAGTAGAGCAAGATTGCCCTTACCAAGACTTGGATGGAAAGGATAAGAAGTGTTATCACCTTATCGCTCGTAATGGAATGGGTGACGTTATAGCAACAGCTCGAATTCTACCTCCTGGCTTGGCTTACGACGAATGTGCCATTGGTCGCGTTGTGATTGATGAAGAAGCGAGAGGCCAAGGTCTTGGGCACGACTTGATGGACGAATGTATGAAGTACGCTATTGTTGAGTTCGGTAACTCACCTATTCTTATTTCCGCTCAAAAACACCTTGAAAATTATTACGGTAAACACAAATTTGTTTCTACGGGTAAAGAATACCTAGAAGATGGAATTCCACATGTAGAGATGAAATTTGATCCTAACAACTAAACAATTATGAAGCAATTCATTCTTCCTTTAGCACTCCTATCATTTTTATGGAGTTGCGATGCCTCAAAAACAGTTACGGCGGAACCAGAACAAGCAGCCGAAGCAACGAGCATTTCAAAAGACAAGTCGAGAACAATTGATTTGGATTACCTAAATGCTTCAATTAAACCACAAGATGACTTTTTTGAGTTTTCAAACGGAAGCTGGTTAAAAAACAACCCTGTTCCACCGTCGGAGTCACGATGGGGAAGTTTCAATGAATTGGAACAAGCCAACAATAAAAAACTAACGGCCTTACTTGAGGAATTTAAAGCGATTAGTGGTGAATACGAGCAAGGGACAATACAGCAAATTCTTGGAGATTATTACGCTTCATTCACAAATATGGACGTGCGTGATAAAGTGGGAATAGCAGCAATCAACGACGACTTGTCTATTGTCAACTCTCTAAACTCCAAAGAAAACATCCCGAGTATAATTGCAAAAATGCACAGTATAGGTATTGGTGGGCTGTTTAGATTTGGAGTTGGACAAGACATGAAAAATGTGGAGTCCAATATTGCTAGCATGTCACAAGGTGGAATTGGTCTTCCAAACAAAGATTATTATTTAGAAGAATCAAAAGCTGAAATTCTAGAGAAATATAATGCACACATCATCGCAATGATGGTTTTAACTGGTTATCCAGAAGATGATGCCAGAGAATTCGCAAACAGCGTTGTTGCTTTCGAAACCAAACTAGCCGAGGTGATGATGGCAAGAGCAGAATTAAGAGTTCCTGAAAACACATACAATAAGATGAGTAGATCCGATGCTATTTTAGCAGCTGGAGATTTCGATCTTGAAGCTTATCTGAGAGATTGTGGGATTGAAAGTTTTGACTCACTTATCGTTGGGCAACCTGAATTTCTAAAGAACCTATCAACACTGGTTAAAGATGCCAGCCTTTCGGATTGGAGATACTATCTAACTTGGCAAGTAATCAACAATTACGCTGGACATATGGACACGCGTTTTGTTGAGCAAAATTTTGATTTCTACGGACGTGTACTTTCTGGTAAAACAGAGATGAAGCCAATAAACGAACGTGCTATTGGAGAAATAACACATCAGGAATTTGGTGAATTGCTTGGAAAAGCATTTGTCGGAAGACATTACTCGGATGTCGCGAAGCAACGTGTAAACACTATGGTCGACAACTTGCTCATTGTTTTTGAGGAGCGAATTCAATCCTTAGAATGGATGGATGACGAAACTAAAGGTCAAGCCTTGATCAAATTGGCTGCCATTGGCCGTAAGCTCGGATACCCAAACAAATGGGAAGATTTCAGTGCACTGAAGTTCAACTCCAACGATTATATTGGAAATGTGCGCTCTACAGCCGAATTCTCACGTAAGAAGAACCTTGCGAAGCTATACAAGCCTGTCGACAAAGAAGAATGGGGAATGCCAGCACACATGATTAATGCGTATTATCATCCACTGTTAAACGAAATAGCATTTCCAGCTGGAATCATGCAAGATCCATTCTTCAGTGAAGATTTTGAAGACGCCGTAAATTATGGACGAATAGGAATGGTTATCGGTCATGAATTTACACATGGGTTTGATGACATGGGATCGAAATTTGCCGCTGACGGGTCATTTACCAATTGGTGGAGTGAAGCTGATCGTGCGTCTTTCGATGAACGAACAGAGAAATTGGGTAAAACTTTCGCTGGATTTTGTCCAATAGAGGACAACTGTGTGAACCCTGCATTGACGATGGGTGAAAACATTGCAGATTTGGGAGGACTTACCCTCGCCTATTATGCTTATACACGCACGGATGAGTTTAAGGCAGGTGGCGTTCGAAAAGGATATACACCTGCGCAACGATTTTTTATTGCTTATGCCCAACTATGGAAAATCAACTATACAGATGAAGAGTTGAAAAATCGTATCGCCAATGATCCACACTCACCAGGTATGTTCCGAGTGAATGGCCCTTTGATGAATTGCCCTGAATTTTTTAAGGCATTCCAAGTTCAGGAATCAGATCCTATGAGAAACTCGGCGGAGAAAATCTCGAAAATTTGGTAATCGAAAATTTCGAAAGAATTGAACACAAAAAAAGCGCTCACATTTGTGAGCGCTTTTTTTAATTTAAGTTTAATAAGATCACCTTACGGCTTTTAGTTTTTTTAACTTCTATTGACTTGCTATAATTTAAAATGGCTGTCAACGTTTCTGGGTTTGGAGCGAATTTAGACTCTTCGCTAGGAGCAATTTCAGAGTACTTTTTCAACATAGGCGTACATTTTTTGTTTTAGCATACTCTATAAACGCAATGAAAAGTAGTTTATTATATGTCGTTACTATTTTTTCTAGTAACTCCCTGAATACCTACGTATAAACCACTCCGCAGCAAGGGACAGAATCAGTAGAAAGAAGAGCCATTTCCAATCAATAAGGTCGTCAAAACTGGATTCTTCATAGGTAATACTCGCAATATCTTTTCGTGATTCAATGTCGTTTACCAAATTGCCTGCATTTGCAAGCGAATAGAATTTTCCGTTGGTTTTGGCAGCAATCTGCTTCAGTAAGTTGTGGTCTGCATGTGTCGACAATGCTTCCAATGAAATATCATCAACAATGAACACTCCACTCTTCTCGTACTTCTTCCCGTCAAAAGTAGTAGATGCAACCCATGAATATTTTCCTTTCTTCAATCTCCCCAAAGACAACACATAGTCAGAAGTGTTTTTCGCAAATGAATATTTGATATCGACACCTTCCTCGTTTTTGAGAATAAGTGAAATATCTGGGCCGACAATGCGCTGGAATGATGAATTATAAAACTCCGCATTCAGAATAACGTCATCAATCACATTGAATCTATTCGGTAAATTAATACGCAGAGGCTCTGTATTTTTCTTTACGGTTAAATATTGTACCGTTTTCTGAATTAACTCGTTAAACCGTTTATTCTCACCATAATCAGCATACTCAGAAATCTTCCAGCGCCACAAGCCCTCTCCTACCAGTACTCCATACTTATTTCCAGATTCAGTTTTAAACGTAAGAACAGGATCGTTTTTCACAACTGGTCCGATTCGCTGAGAAATAAGTACGTTTCCACCAGAAACTTGAACTCCACCAAATCGCACCGTTAAAGGAGGGAAATTTCGAATGGCTTTTTTTAAATCCTCTGAAACTTCAAACAATTGAAAGCTTTCACTTGCACTCCCCTGCACTTCGTCAAATCTAGTTCCACCTGGATAATTCAACCCAATATTCAACTTTTTCAAATTAGAATTTGTGGATTGACCACCAACCAAGTACAACACAGGGGTTTTCGACGTTCGAATTTTATCAGCAATCAAATTGTTATTCGCGTGACCTGGATCATGCCAGATTAGCAATGCATAATCGTTTAAAGAACCATCCCAGTCACTAATAAGTTTTGAAACTACCTCAGTATTCTCATCCGCATCCAAGACCTGTCGAATGGCTGTCAAATCAGGATGTGGAGCCTTTGCGAGAATTAAAATTTTGCTCCGAGAATCAATCACTTCTACGTAAAAACTGCGTTCGTTATTATCGTAGGAAGATTCGTTGTCTTTGCGCTCAACTTTTACGGTATAATTCACAAAACCCGTTTCTTTCGCCTCCAAGACGAACGATACATGCACAAAATCCAACGATCCATCAACATACTTCACTTCTTCACTCGCCAACTTCTGTCCCTTATTCCACAGAGATACTGTACTTGACGAATTGCCCATCTTGTGCGCTTCAATATCAACCTCTATGGGGAATTGATTATTTAAAAAGGCAACATCGTTGACAGCAAGATTTCGAATGAACTGATCTCGTTTTAGTACCGTATCGCCAACGCCAATACTGAATACAGGTGTCAAACTTATTTTCTCGGCTGAATAGACAGGATTTTTGCCTGTATTGAAATTACCATCACTTACAAAGCAAATTCCACCGATATTCCTGTTGTAATATTGATTGTAAATAAAATCAAACCCCTTGTCCAAGTTCGATTCTTTTTCGGAATATGAACGCTCACCCTCAGAGATGTCTGAACCTACAACGTAGCTTTTAAAATCAAAACGATCTCCATATTTGGTTTTCAAATTTGACTCAAGAGAAGCGATCTGTGTCTCAACAGAACTACTATCCTGGTAGTTCAACATTGACATTGAGTTATCCACAAGCGTAATGAATAAAGGCTTTTCTGTTTTGTAATCTTTATTCTCAACAATAAGTCCAAAAAGGAGAACACCTAAAACAAACAATGTAAATGATCGAAGGGCAATGAGTGCCCATTTCTTCCATCTGGAAAGGTCGTCCAATACCTTTTGCTTCCTGTAATAAAGAATCCCTAAAACAAGGGAAACCGCCATCCACGGAAACAACCACCAAACTGAAATATCGGAAAATACCTGCATGCCTCACGAAATTAATAAACTCAATGGAATCTGGGACACAAAAAAAGGGGACGTCTAGCCCCCTTCTAATAAAAAACGAATATTATTTCTTCTCTTCGTAGTTTTTCATCGTATATGACAAGCCAAGACCTAATACTGATTTAAACTGCGTTCGTGGACCAAACCCACCTTTACTGTCTCTAATATCAATATCATCATCATAAATAAGATTCCAATTCAGAGAAGCTGAAAGCCAACTATTTATTTTAAAATTGAAAATCACTTCAGCATTGATATCAATATTACCAGGGTTGTGCAAATAATTTGAAAAAAGTTCCAATTTGGACTTCATCTCGATATTCTTCGCTAATGTATTGTCGTATTGAAATTTAAAATATGCCCCAAATTCTCCTCTGAACATTTTTCCAGCGGTAATGATATCCCCTGTTGTGATGTCGATCTCCGCTGGGTCCACACCAAATGCACCTGCATTGGCAAGAACCTGATCTCTAACATGTGTAAGTTTTCCAGCAACGGGTGATAGAAATATTGTTAAGTGCTCATTTGGTGTATAATCAATACCCAAGGCAATATTGTCATAAGCTGGAGCCAAGAACGTCGAAGTGCGCACACTATCATTTGATGGATCAAAACCATCTAAAAACTGCGATTTAAAATCAGCAAGAAATGACAGGTACCAAAATTCCTTTAATCTCAATCCAAAAGATGTCGAAATATCTATTCGATCATCAGTTTTCTGAAGTCCTGTAGTGACATCTTTTCCAATGTACTTTAATCCTCCCAAAGCAAGACCAAGATTGTTATCCCACTTAATTTTACCTTTCGAATATGTAGCCGATGCATCAATAGAGCCTAGCAACGAGATATTGTTACTACCCCCTGCATTCCAATTGACAAAGGAAGATTGAGTTCCGTTTAACGAGTATGTAGATTGTAAGATCCAGTTCGGAGGAATCGTATCCGCTTCTTGCGTAAACCCATAGCTAGAAAGTAAAGCTACTATTGCAATTATTGTTGATTTCATTTTTCTTGTTTAGTTGATAACGGGAGCAAAAATAAGCATCCTATTGAACTAGTCCGCAAAGAATAGCTGAATTCATACAAACTGAGTGATCTTGATCAATAAAAATCGCTTAGAATTTTGTAATTTCGTGTCGCAAAAAAACAACACAGATGAACAAAGAAGTATATATAGTATCAGCAGTTAGAACACCTATTGGGAGCTTTGGTGGAGCATTATCTACCGTTTCAGCAACACAATTAGGAGCTACTGCAATTAAGGGAGCGTTGAACAAAGCTGGAATTGAAGCTAATAGCGTTCAGGAAATATTTATGGGAAATGTCTTGCAAGCAAATCTTGGACAAGCACCTGCACGTCAGGCTGCCATCTTTGCTGGAATCAACAATGACGTTCCATGTACAACTGTAAATAAAGTTTGTGCTTCAGGAATGAAGGCGATCAGTCTTGCTACACAGTCAATACTTTGTGGAGATAATGACGTAGTAATTGCTGGAGGAATGGAGAACATGAGCATGGTTCCACATTACTACAACGCTCGTAAAGCGACTAAACTTGGAGACGTTAAGATGATTGACGGAATGGTGAAAGACGGATTGACAGATGTTTACAACGCTGTTCACATGGGTGTTTGTGCAGACAAGTGTGCTACAGAAAATGATATCTCAAGAGAAGATCAAGATAATTTTGCAATTGAGTCATATAAGCGCTCTGCTGCTGCATGGGATGCTGGGAAGTTTGATGACGAAATTGTTCCTGTTGAAGTGCCTCAACGTCGTGGAGACGCAATTATCGTGGACAAGGACGAAGAGTACACAAATGTGAAATTGGAGAAAATCCCTCAATTGCGCGCTGTATTCACCAAAGAAGGCACTGTTACAGCTGCAAACGCTTCCACTCTGAACGATGGAGCTTCTGCACTAGTACTAATGAGTAAGGAAAAAGCTGAAGAGTTAGGTGTTAAACCAATTGCAAAGATTGTTGGTTACGGTGATGCAGCACACGAGCCAGAATGGTTTACTACTGCTCCTTCTAAAGCAGTTCCTGTCGCATTGAAAAAAGCAAAACTTGAAGTTTCTGATATTGATTATTGGGAATTGAATCAAGCTTTTGCAGTTGTTGGACTGGTAAACACGCAAAAATTGGGATTAGATCCTGCTAAGGTAGATGTTAACGGTGGAGCTGTAGCTCTTGGGCACCCACTTGGAAACAGTGGCTCTAGAATCATTGTAACACTCATCAACGTGTTGAAACAAAACAATGGTAAGTACGGTGCTGCCGGAATTTGTAACGGTGGTGGTGGCGCCTCTGCAATGGTTATCGAGAACGTTTAATCGACCAACTAAATAGATTACGAAAGGTCTTTCCGATGGGAAGGCCTTTTTTATTTCAACAACTTTAGATACAACTCTTCATACTGTTGAACTATCTGCTCCACATCAAAGAGCTGTGACCTTTCCAAGGCACGGTGTCTGAAAGCATCATGTGTTTCTTTATCCTTGAGGATATGAAGTGCATTCTTTGCCATGTCCTCAACATCGCCCACGTTTGAGGTAAATCCTGTTTCTCTATCAATGTTCACTTCTGGAATTCCTCCAGTATTTGACGAAATGACAGGAACGCCCATTGCCATCGCCTCCAAGGCAGCAAGTCCAAAACTCTCAGTCTCAGAAGGCAAAATAAACAAGTCAGAGATTTCCAATACATGTTGTGTGTCTCTCACCTTCCCTAAGAACTTTACACGATCACATAAATTCAGCTCTCTACACAATTCCTCAAGACGATACCGCTCTGGACCATCGCCAACAAGTAAAACGCGTGATTTTATTTTTTTATTCACCGCAGAAAAAATGTGCAGAACATCTTCAACACGCTTTACCTTCCTGAAATTTGAAATATGACAAAGGATAGGCTCATCATCCTTGGCATACCTTCTTCTTACATCTCTATTGACATCGTTCCTCTTCTTTCGCACAGGAACAAAGTTCGGAATAACCACAATTTCTCGTGTTGTCCTAAAGTGTTCGTAGGTATCTCTCTTCAAACTCTCAGATACAGCAGTTACTGCATCCGATTCATTTAAACAAAAGGTAATGACTGGTTCAAACGATGCATCTTTTCCAACAAGTGTGATATCCGTACCATGCAACGTTGTCACGAATGGAATCAGAATTCCTTGAGACTTCAAAATCTCGCGCGCCATAAAAGCTGCAGAAGCATGAGGGATGGCATAATGAACGTGCAAAATATCCAACGTTTCATGTTTTACAACATCAACCATCTTACTTGCGAGAACCGTTTCGTAAGGTTCATAATCAAACAAAGGATAATCAGAAACGCGTACCTCATGGTAGAATATGTTCTCCTGAAAACTTCCTAGCCTTACTGGTTGCGAATAAGTTATGAAATGAATTTCATGCCCTTTTTTAGCAAGTGATTTACCCAACTCCGTTGCCACTACTCCACTTCCTCCAAATGTTGGATACAAAACGATACCAATCTTCATAGATAAATCACTTTAGTTTTAGTTTTTCAATACACGTAAAAATAGAAGAATTACTATGTATTCTTTCCTCGAGACGTAATAAACTCGGCAGACCTTACAATTATATAGGCAAATGGCACAGCGGCAATCACATCTATCGAATAGTGAACACGCTGTACCATCAGTAAAACACTAAGGATAACTCCTAAAATTGCAAAAACCCACTTTCGAGAGAGAAAGAAGAGCGAAAAGAGGAGTCCTGCATGCCCACTAAAAAACAAATCAGCATCAATCTCACCAGGATAGATTAGGTTATTGAGAAAAGGGTCGCTTAGATAAACCAAGGTTTCAGGTTCTTTCAAAGGAAGCAGTGTTAGTGTCACTATTCGCGTTAGCAAAAGAATTCCATAGGTTACCATCAATTTTGTTGCAAACAAAGGCTTTTTGAACTCTAAAATCGCATACAGCGCTATGGAACCATAGGTAATACCAAAAATGAACGCAGAAACATCCGCAATTGGAAACAGATCCATAACGACGTCCTTGAAAAGAATGCCAGACAAATCCACTTTTGCCTCATGGTAAGCCAAAAATTTTGAGAAAAGAAAAGCAGAAATGCCAAGAAAAATTCCAGAAGCTAAAAAGGCGTATATCCTTTTCGTATTCATTTTACCTCGTTTAAGGCTTCATAAATGATCTTTTGGATATCTGTACGGATGTTCATTTTAATGATTTTCCAATTCTCAGCGTTTGGATACACCCTGTTCGACAAGAAAACAAAATTGACCTTGTATTCAGGATCAGCCCAGACAAGTGTTCCCGTAAATCCTGAGTGACCGAAACTGGATAACGGAGCTAACTTAGAAGTTGGACCTCCTTTACGACTAGGCATAGGCTTATCAAAACCAGCGCCACGTCTGTTTTTAGGACAATATTGGCACCCCGTGTATTCTTTAATAACATCAGGTCGAATGTATTCCACGCCTCCGTAACTACCTTGGTTCAAAAACAGTTGCATAATTCCTGCTAGGTCTCTTGCATTGGAAAATAAGCCAGCATGACCACCAACACCTCCCATCATCGAAGCTCCTTGGTCGTGAACAAAACCATGGACCAATTGTTTTCTGAATATTGTGTCGTTTTCGGTTGGAGGAATTCTGTCAAGTCCTACTTTTCTCAGTGGATTGTACATAATGTTACTCAGTCCCATTGGGCGATAAAATTGATCTTCAACAAATTGATCCAATGACTTTCCCGTTTTCTTTTCAATGATAGCTTTCATAAAGTAATACCCCAAATCAGAATATTTGTACTTCTTCGCTTTCAATGGTTTCCGCAAGATTTCTTGATACATTACTTCCTTGTATCCTTTTCTAATCCACATATTGTTAGCCACTTGCGTAGGGAATTCATCACTTCTTTCCGTAGCGTAAACCGCAGGATCAGGTCGGTGGTTCTTCAATGTCTCCACATAAAATGGAATCCATGGGTGAAGTCCTGCTTGATGGGCCAACATATGACGCACCCTCATTGATGCATACGGCGTATTCTGAACAACTTCAGGAATGTAGTCCAATAACCTACCTTCCAATGAAAATTCTTCCTTAGAATCGAGATACATCAGTGAAAATGTAGATGCTGCGACTTTTGTAATTGAGGCAATATCATAAAGATCATCATCCAGAACGGCTTGCTTCTTACTGTATGTGTGGTGACCAAAGGATTTGTTGTAGATAATTTTTCCTTCTACAGCAACCAAAACCTGACATCCAGGAAAAGCACCATCGGCGATTCCTTTTTGAACAACGTCATCTATTAGGCTCAATTTCTTTCGTGACACACCAACTTCTTCTGGCTGAGACTCTTTCAGCTTACCTCCCCACTTCACTTTAATGCTTCTTCCTCTTTTAAACTTCGAGTTAATCGTTACAGGTAATTTACCCGTACTTTCAAAAGTCCCCATTAAAAACTGCCCCGCTCGATCCAACGCCAATTCATGATTTTCATACCCAATCACTACTGCTTCAATATGAGATAGATCAATATTTTTACTCAGCGCATAAGGATTTCCGAAAACAGTCAGAACATTCTCTTTGTCAGCGGGCAATGATTTCACCCAACCTCTCCATCCCGCTGGCATTCCATAATCTCCTCGGGACACAACAGACTTCGAATGTACTGAGGTAATTATCAAATCATATTCATTCAACCGATGTTTAAACCTACGCACAGCCTCATCCCCGTTGTAGAAATGGAAATGATCAACCTTCGACACCAAATCCATTGACGCATTCAAAACATCTGTATGCGCACCAATGCTCACATGTGCTATCTTTTTATCAAATCGCTTAATCGGAAGGAGTTCTTCCTCATTTTTAATCACGGTTATCGCCTTCTCATAGAGCATTTTCTTAGCCAGCGTAATTTCTTCTTTTGTGAATTCCTTATACTTTGGTCGCTTTACGATATGCTTGTGCTTGGCGAGTAACACCTTTCTACAACGCTCAACAATCTCATCTTCGTCAATTTCTCCAAGATTCACTTTCGCTTCAATTGCATCAATGGCTTCCTTCACACTTTTCGGGAAGAGAAGAATGTCACAACCAGCCTCAAATGCTTTGACAACAACCTCCGTTTTTCCATAACGATCCGCCACAGCTTTCATCCCCAACGCATCACTCACTACCAAGCCTTTAAATCCAAGTTCTCCACGTAAATAATTCTGAATTGTTCGTTTTGATAGACTACTTGGAGTTCCCGTAGAATCAAGCGCAGGAACATTTAAATGACCGATCATTACCGTTGAAGCGCCCGCTCTAATTCCCGAACGAAATGGAAAAAAGTCAATGGCATTAATCTGAGAATATGTGTTATTCACAACAGGTAAATCGTAATGAGAATCAACTTCTGTATCTCCATGCCCAGGAAAATGCTTAATACTCGTCATCACTCCCTGCTCTTCCATTCCTTCAACCGCCGCAGCAACGTGACTGGCAACATCTTTCGGGTTTTCACCATAGGAACGGAACCCAATAACTGGATTTTTCGGATTACTATTTACATCAGCGACAGGCGCAAAATTGATATGAATGCCCAATTCCCGACACTCCTGCCCCATCATTTTTGCAATCTTCTTAGTCAATTTGGGATCGTTGGCCGCACCAATTGTGTAGTTGTACGGAAATCTTTCTTCTCCAAAAAGACGCATTTGAACTCCCCACTCAGCATCCATTCCAACAAGCAAAGGAACACTCGCTTCACCTTGAAAACGATCAATTGCTGTTGTGAGATTCTCGCGTTCACCTTGAAAAAAGATGATTCCTCCAATTCGATCATGAAGAACAAGTGAATCAATGGTAGCAAGATGCTTGTCTCCCTTGTTCGAGTATGCTGCAACCATGAAAAACTGACCGATCTTTTCGCGTAAAGACATTTCCTTCAGCGTCTTCTCAACCCAAGGGTTAGGAATAACAACTTCGGCAATCTCGTTCTCATGTGTTGTGTTTGCTGGCCTCTCAGCTTCCAGCTGTGCATTATGCGCCAAAAGGTAGGCACCAATAAATATGGGAGCTATTAACAGCGCTTTAATGGAGAAGAGTTGCTTCATACAATCAAAAATACGATATCCTATCCGCTCAAAATATGTGCCGCAGATTAGTTATGCACAATTCAAAATAAAAAACTTTTCAAAGAAATATGACGCTTTGTCATGCGTTTTAAACAGGCATAGTATTTGACGTCAAGCAACCGTGAGCATCGGATTACTCCAACGATGCACTGAAAAGATTTATTGCTAAATTTGTAAGTAACAGACAGTCTATGAAGTTTAGATTTTTAAATAACACACTCGAAAACCAGCGTTATCAGTACAATCCTAGGTACTATGATCCACGTAAGGAACGACTCGTAAAGAAAAAAGAACAATACCAAAAGCTTGATAATGAAGATGTTTCAGATGAAGAACGTCGGGAATATTTCAAAGAAAAAATAAAAGAAAATTGGTCAGGAGGTGAATTCAGACAAGCTCAAAAGCGTAGTTCAAATATTCGCGTTATACTTTTAGTCGGACTCATTCTAGCGCTTGGCTATTTTATCTTCAATGGAGTTGACGAAGTAGATACTATCGTTACAAATCTTTGGTAGAGTTGGAAGATTTAATCAAATTATTACCTGACAATGTTGCTAATCAAATTGCCGCTGGAGAGGTTATTCAACGCCCTGCATCAGTAGTAAAAGAGCTACTTGAGAACGCAATTGACGCATCTGCGGATAAAATTGATGTAAACATCAAGGACGCTGGAAAGACCCTAATTCAAGTTGTCGACAATGGATCTGGAATGGGTGCTTCCGATGCCACATTGTGCTTCAAACGACACGCCACAAGTAAAGTACGGACTGCAGATGACCTTTTCTCTCTTACGACCAAAGGGTTTCGTGGAGAAGCTTTGGCTTCAATTTCAGCCATTGCACATGTGGAGATGAAAACGTGTATGCAATCGGAAAATGTAGGTCAATCCGTTCTGGTTGAAGGCGGGGAAATCATTAAGCAGGAAGAGGTTGTTTGCCCAGCGGGGACGTCTTTCGAGGTCAAAAATCTTTTTTACAATGTTCCCGCAAGAAGGAATTTTCTAAAAAAGGATTCTACCGAGTTTAAACATATTCAGGATGAATTTGAGCGCATTGCACTCGCGCACCCAAATCTACATTTAACACTGACGCATAACGGAAATCAGATATACAATCTTCCACAGGCAATTCTTCGCAAACGAATCGTCAATATTCTTGGCAATAATTCCAACAATCGATTGGTTCCCATTGAAGAAAGCACGGATATAGTTGAACTAAAAGGATTCGTCCTTAAGCCAGAGCATGCACGAAAAACAAGAGGTGAACAATTTTTCTTTGTCAATGACAGATACTTTAGAAGCTCTTACTTCCATCATGCTGTAAATAAAGCATTTGAAGGACTTCTAAAGAACAGTAGTCACCCAGGTTATTTTCTCTATCTCACTGTAGACACCAATAAAATTGATGTCAACGTTCACCCTACGAAGACGGAGATTAAGTTTGAAGAAGAAAAATTTATCTACTCCATCTTGTTGAGCAGTATAAAACAAGCATTGGGGATGTACAACATTGCTCCTACGCTTGAGTTTGAACGTGAGTCGAGCTTTGACATTCCTCACTCTATGCATTCCCAACCAACCGTTGAGCCAACGATTCATGTGGATACTGCGTATAATCCGTTCAAGACAACAGCGAAAACAACATCTAACTCATCTGGTCGCAACGCAGAGAATTTCACAAAAGCCATAACAAATCAAGGTTTTGGTTCAGAAAAGGCTAAAGCGGAAGATTGGCAAAAATTCTACACGATTGAAGAGGAGACTGAACGAAATGCTGAACCCATTATTGAATTAGATAATGATGCTTCAAATGTGAGTTCATTCATTGTTAAGAACAATTACATTATCAGCCCAAGCAAATCTGGATTGATGCTTATTAATGCCAAACGAGCAATTGAACAAATAGTTTACACTGATATATCCAACTCATTCATATCAAACCCAATAGAATCTCAAGCCTTATTATTCCCTATAGAAAAGGAAGTGTCAAAAAATGAGCGTTTACTTTGGGAAGAAAACAGAAAAATATTAGCGCAACTTGGTTTTAATGGCACCCTCGAAAAGGACACGTTAAAGATAAATGCTGTCCCTTCTGTTTTGCAGGAAGAATCAATTTCATCTTCAATCGATGAGATTTTTAAGACGATTGCATTTCAAGAAATTGGCAAAGGAGATATCGCTCACTCATTGATACTCTCTATAGCAAAGGCAGCATCAATGAAAAAGATCAATTTAAGTACAAATGAGAGCATCCAAGGATTGATTGACCAACTGTTTCAATGTGAGAACCATGCATACTCTCCGAGCAATAAAAAAATTATAGAAACCTTGTCTCTAGAAGAGATACACCATAAATTTAGCTAAAACAAATGTTTAGAAATTTACCACCAGTAACGAAGAATCTTCTTCTCTTAAACGTGACACTATACATTGTCATGCTTGTTTTGGCGAATCAAAAAATTTACCTAGACAATATTCTGTCCACACACTACTTCAACTCTGTGTTTTTTGAACCATATCAAATGATCACACACATGTTCATGCACAGTAAGGAAGATTTCTTTCACATTCTGTTCAACATGTTGATTCTTGTTATGTTTGGCGGACACTTGGAACGTGTTTGGGGAGCGAAGAAATTCTTTATTTTCTATTTTGCCTGTGGCATTGGAGCACTTGTTCTTTACAATTCGATCGGTGTTTGGCAAATCATGGAACTAAAGCCTATTCTGGAAGCTACAGGAAATAGCATAGGCGACATTGACTACCTCATCAGAGAAGACAAATTGTTCCTTACTCGCGCTGCAAGTGACTTCAATGTATTGGTAGAAAGCAATATTCACTTTGGGAATTTGAATTCTGGAATACTGAGCGAAATGAGCGCACTCAAAAAGTATGTTGGGCTTAATTACAGCAGTATGTTAGGCGCATCAGGTGCGTTGTTTGGTGTCCTAGCTGGATTTGGAGTATTATTCCCAAACACTCAACTAATGCTCTTATTCCCGCCTATCCCAATTAAAGCGAAGTACCTGATTGGTGGTTATCTCGCATTTGAAGTCTACAATAGCCTCACTCAACCACATGATCAGGTTGCTCATCTTGCACATGTAGGTGGCGCGATTGTAGGTATTATTTTTATTCTTGTTTGGCGTAAACGCGATCGAAAAAACTTTTGGTAAAAAATGCAAACGCAAAGAACTTTTATTGACGATTTAAAACACCAGTACAAACATGGCGGAATGGCTATGCGATTGATTTTTATCAACGTTGCCATATTCCTCATTATTCGAATTATTGGTGTCTTCTTTGACCTCGGAGAAATGCTTCCAGAGACATACCTAAATAAATATGTCAATCCTGTTTTTGGACTTCACACAACACCAGAATCTTTCATAACAAATCCGTGGGCGCTGTTCACTAACATGTTCGCCCATTACGACTTCCTACATCTGCTTTTTAACATGATCTTCCTGTATTTTGCGGGACGAATGTTTGAACAGATGTTTGACAATAAACGCCTGTTGTACACTTATCTACTAGGTGGTCTTTTTGGAGGTGTCTTGGAAATTTTAGCACACACTATCCTTCCCAAAATGGGCATTTTTAACAATGTCGTTATTGGAGCTTCTGGATCTATCACTGCTATTTTTGTTGCCATAGCCTTTTATCGCCCTAATCTAAAGGTAAACTTGTTCGGCATATTCCCTGTACGGATCATCATTCTCGCAGGTCTCTACATCCTAAAAGACTTACTAAGCCTAGGGAAAGATGATCATATCGCCCATTTCGCTCACCTTGGAGGTGCTATTTTGGGAATGATTTCTATCCAAAGTCTCCATAGCTCTGGAAATATCGTCAATCGGGCACAGCAATTTGGCGACTGGCTTGTCTCGTTGTTTTCGGGTAAACGAAAGCCCAAAATGAAAGTCAAGCGTGAAAAACAACAAGCTGGAAAGCGCCCTATGACGGATGAAGAGTACAACGCTGTCAAAAAGAAAAAACAAGATCAAATAGACCGAATTTTGGATAAAATCTCGAAATCTGGATATGAATCTCTCACTAAAAAAGAGAAGGACTTCTTGTTTAATCAAAGTAAAAAATGAGTGATCGGCTGAAGAAAGTTTTTCGACTGAAGAATGTTCTGATTGTCGCAACGATAAGTGGCATACTGGCTCTTTTTCTCTCCTATTTCAGTCCATTTGTACACCCAGAAACGGCTAGCTTCCTGCCATTTTTTGGCTTAGGCTACTGGCTTATTTTTCTCTACAACATAGCTCTACTGATTATTTGGACGGTCATGCGATCAAAATGGGCACTCTTCATATTGCTGTGCATTCTTCTTGGTGGACGACTTCATTTTCGGAATTTTGCGTTTGGTTCAGATGATAAAAATGAATTGAGAACTGAGATCAGTGTTATGAGCTATAACGTTCGACTATTCGATCTATATAACTCAATTAGCTCTAAAAACCAAGAAACAAAAAACAAAATCTTCTCTTACATAAAGGAACAAGACCCTGATATAGTTTGCTTTCAGGAGTTTTACCACCAGGACGCCCCGACTTCATTTGTCACTAGGGATTCACTGACCAAATTAATGGGGTTTGTGGATTATCACGAACGTTATGCACACAAGATGTACGGCCGTCAAAATTTTGGAATTGCATTGTTTTCCAAGTATCCGATAATAGAGAAAGGCTTCGTCAATTTCCCAGAACAAAACGGAAGTTTCAACTATTGTATTTATGCCGACATTGTCAAAGAAGACACCTTTCGTGTATACAATATCCATCTGCAATCCATTCGCTTACAAAAAGATGATTATGCGTTATTTGACGCAGATGATGAAGTAGTTGCACAACAATCCTCGAATGTATTTAAGTTAATCAATAAAATAAGAAAAGCTTATCCTGTACGTGCTAAACAGGCAGAACTAATTGCCCAACACACTGAGCATTCACCCTACCCTGTTATTCTCTGTGGAGACTTCAATGACACCCCTTTTTCCTATTGCTATAATCAATTCAGCACGAACTTTACGGATGCATTTCGAAACGCTTCATTCGGCCTAGGTACAACCTACGCAGGAAATATTCCAGCAGGAAGAATTGACTACATCTTTCATTCACCAGAAATCGGATCGAAAGAATTTAATATCCAAAATGAACAGCTAAGTGACCACTATGCAATTGACTGTAAACTGTTTCTAAAGGAATAAAAACTGTATTTTTGCGCCAAAGGATCGCAAATGCTGATTGAAATTAACCCTGACAATATTGATGATCGATTGATCGATCAAGCTGTAAACATTCTAAAGAAAGGTGGAATCATCATTTTCCCAACAGATACGGTTTACTCAATGGGATGCGACCTTCGTAACAAAAAAGCACTCAATGCTTTGGCGACACTGAAAGGGGTCAAATTGAAGAAAGCAAACTTCTCAATTATCTGCCCAGACTTAAGCCATTTGTCAGACTACGTAAAGCACCTAGAACGCCCAACATACAAGCTGCTCAACAAATCACTTCCTGGTCCGTTTACATTTATTCTGCCAGCCACAAATGAAGTTCCACGTCTTTTTGACTCGAATAAAAAGGAAATTGGGATTAGAATTCCAGACAACCCAATTATTCTGTCCATAGCTGAACGCCTAGGAAACCCTATAGTCACAACGTCTTTACATGACCATGAAGACGAAATTTTGGATTACTTCATCGATCCTTACGAAATTTATGAGCGTTACGATGATAAAGTAGAACTCATCATCGACGGTGGTTACGGAAACTTAGAAGCCTCAACAGTAGTGGATTGTACTAGTGGATACCCAGAAGTTCTACGTCAAGGAATTGGAGAAATTGATCTATGATACTAGTTGTCGATTGCGGAAGTAATAAAACAAAATACATCGAACAAATTATTGATGAGTTCATGGACGTTAAGCCAGCAAAACTCCTCGATTTTGAAACAAATCTTCTCGACGATGTTCAAGGAGTTATAATTTCTGGAGCGCCCTTGTTGGTTACAGAGATCAATATGGAGCCATACTTAGAAAAGCTGGACTGGATAAAAGAGTCCAAAGTTCCTGTATTGGGCATTTGTTTTGGACATCAAGTCATGGGGCTTCTGCACGGCGCATTTGCTTCTAAAATGAAAGAGGACAGATCATGGCAGGTTGTTGAAGCTTTTGTAGACTCCCCGCTATTCAATCGTTTGCCTGACGAAGTTGAAATGATGGAGGATCACTGCGAAACGATTTCTATTCCTTTTGGCTTTGAACTTGTCGCTTCTTCTGACGCCTGTGTTAATGAAGCAATGCAGCACATCGAAAAACCGCTTTACGGCATCCAGTTCCATCCAGAAATTTCAGGAAACCACGGACGAATTGTACTCGAAAACTTTGTGAATATCTGCTTAGAAAGTCGTTGAGACTATTGTTACACCTTGGACATATACTCAAGCGCTGTAGGTTCAATTGGATCAATCTCTAAAGCCTTTTTGAATTGCTTCACAGCATTGGCCTCATCACCCAGCTTATCATAGCAAAACCCACTTATGCTATAGAAACCAGCATCGAGAGGATCTAACTTTAACCCCTTTTCACAATCCTTAAGACTTAAATCATACTGCTTAAGAAGGACATAACATTTTGCCCTGTTGTATAAAGCATCCAATGAACGAGGTTCAATTTCCAGTGCCTTATTCAACCAATCTAATCCAAGCTCATACTCCTCGACCTTCATGTAAAGTGCACCAAGATTGATACAAAGCGTTGCGTTTTCAGACCAAATACCCAATGCTTTTGTATACATTTCAGCGGCCAAGTCTGTTTCTCCAGTAAGCTGATAAATATCTCCCTTCGAAGCCAAAGCATAGAAATACTCACCATCGACCTCTAATATATAATCGAAATTAGCAATGGCCTCATCATACTTCTCCATTCGCTTCAATGCCAAGCCTTTCGAATAATAAAAATCCAAAGAATCAGGATTGTTTTGGATTAAATAATTCAAAATATGAATTCCCTTCTCATAATTCTCACTGTCCATTTCTTCTTGCGCCTCACCGTATGTTCCAGCCTCCGCCGGAGTTAATGGCATGTCATAAATAGGACCGCTTACACCGTCGGAATCGCCCGTGCAACTCACAAGGATAAACAAAGGGATAAAGAAGATAAATTTCATCAATTTCATAAATTCAAAGATAAGATAACGTTTTCAATCTTTCTTTGTTGATAGTTCGTTATTTCTGAGCTATTTCGCATTACAGAATTGTAGATATTTGAAGTATGATCTTGAACCGTATTTGGATTGGTATGTTTATCATCGCGATTGTTGTTGCAGCTAGTAAGCTTATTTTCTGGCACGACATCGATATAATGAAGCAGATGATTGATGCACTTTCATCGTCTGCAAAAACAGGGTTCGAGCTCTCGCTTTACCTTACTGGCGCAATGTGTCTTTGGTTAGGAATAATGAAAATTGGTGAAAATGGAGGTGCTTTAAACGCAATGACGCGTATGGTCTCTCCTTTGTTCTCAAGACTTTTTCCTGACATTCCTAAAAATCACCCTTCCATTGGCTCGATGATGATGAACTTTAGCGCGAACATGTTAGGACTGGACAATGCGGCAACCCCACTTGGACTTAAGGCCATGGGAGAGTTGCAGGAATTGAATCCTAAAAAAGACACCGCTTCGAATGCACAGATCATGTTCTTGGTACTTAACACTTCGGGATTAACAATAATTCCAATCTCGATTTTCGCTCTCCGTTCTGGAGCTGAGTCACCAACCGAGGTCTTTCTCCCCATCTTAGTATCAACATACATCGCTACACTTGCTGGGCTCATTTTCGTCTCTATACGCCAACGCATCAATTTATTCAATCGTGTTATTCTAGCATACATAGGGACGCTAACAGCCTTTATAGGTCTACTCCTCTACTATGTGGTAATGCACCCCGAGCACGGAGAAGCCGTTTCCATTATTGTTGGTGGAGGAATTATGTTCGGAATTATTCTTTCATTCATTATCCTTGCTGCCCGAAAGAAGATCAATGTTTATGATTCATTTATAGACGGAGCCAAAGATGGGTTTAAAGTAGCCATAGGGATCGTACCTTACTTAATCGCTATGTTGTGTGCAATTGCCTTGCTAAGAGCTTCTGGCACATTAGATGGTTTATTGGACGGCGTGCGATATGCTGTGATAGGAATGGGTATTACCGTCACAGAATGGGTTGACGCCTTGCCTGTGGCATTTATGAAACCATTGAGCGGTGGTGGTGCAAGAGGTGCTTTTGCAGAAATCATGAGTAACTTTGGTGCTGGCTCAATGCAAGAACGAATTGCGGCAACAATGCAAGGAAGTACAGAGACGACGCTTTACGTTGTGGCTGTATACTTTGGTGCTGTAAAAATTAGTAAAACACGTTACGCAATAGCCGCCGGACTTTTCGCTGATTTAATTGGAATAATCGCCGCGATTGTAGTGGCATATATCTTCTTTGGTAATGGCTAGTTGGTTCAAACGCAAAATAAAAACCGAAGATATCGAGAAGGTTGAATTCAAACCCATCGATTATCCAGCGAAAATAATACTCGCATGGTGTAAGGCTATTGAGCGGAACGTTGATATTCTGCAATGGCTTAAAGACAATGGTTATCCTGAACTCGTAATGGCGACATACGCTATTTACCTTCGAGAAGATGCCCGTATTTGGCTACAAAAAAATGGATATGCACATTTAATGGCCATGATTAATGCTGCGGAAGGCAGCGAATCGGCACAAAAATGGTTGTTGAGAAATAATTTTGAGACACTCTATCACATTGCAATGGCAGTAGAAAGTGAAATGGAAAGCTTTGAATGGCTAGGTAAGAATGCGCCTGCAGACATTTTTCTTTTGGCACAAACGATCAAAAAGGTGAAAGATCAAATTGAAGAAAATCATAACGACGTTCACTCTTTTAGGAAAGATATTTAGCTTTGCACAGAATTCACGATTAGAAATATGATTCTTGGTAAAAAACTTGTTGTCATCCTCCCTGCATATAATGCAGCTAAAACACTCCAAAAAACGTACGATGAAATTCCGTTCGACATTGTTGATGATGTGGTCTTGGTAGACGACAAGAGCAGCGATAACACGTCTGAATTAGCCAAGAAAATTGGAATCAATCATGTTATTCGTCACGAAAAGAATTTAGGGTACGGTGGAAATCAGAAAACGTGCTACAACAAAGCACTGGAACTTGACGCAGACATCGTTGTCATGCTTCATCCTGACTATCAGTACACGCCCAAGTTGATTGAAAGCATGGCGTATATCATTGCGCGAGATGTTTACCAGGTAGTGATCGCTTCAAGAATTCTCGGTAAAGGAGCCCTTAAAGGAGGAATGCCATGGTATAAGTACGTTGCCAATCGTTTTCTAACCTTATTCCAGAATATTTTGATGGGACAAAAGCTTTCAGAATACCATACAGGATATCGTATGTTCTCAAAGGAAGTTCTTGAAGCTGTGAATTACAATATCAATTCTGATGATTTTATTTTCGATAACCAGATGTTGGCGCAGATCTGCTACAAAGGATATGCAATTGCCGAAGTAACGTGTCCAACAAAATACTTCGACGAGGCTTCTTCAATTAATTTGGCGCGAAGCTCAAAGTATGGAATGGGGGTTCTTGGTGTATCTTGGCTCTATCTATTCAATAAAATGGGATTGGCGAAGTCCAAAATATTCCATTCCTAATTGCTAATGAAGTCCTTTTTTGACAAACTGTATACCAACAACCGATATGCCGTCGGCTTTTTTGCAGTTCTGTCGCTCTTTTTTTTCATAGGCTTAGGAAATGTACACCTCTTCGATTGGGATGAAATAAACTTTGCAGAATCCGCGCGTGAGATGATGAGAAGTGGAGACTACCTGCGCGTTCAAATCAACTACACTGCATTTTGGGAGAAACCTCCCTTCTTCTTTTGGCTTCAAGTCCTAGGAATGAAATTATTTGGCGTTAACGAATTCGCTGCACGCTTTCCCAATGCTGTTTTCGGGCTCATCTACTTAATCACCTTCTATTTCATTGGAAAGAGACACTTCTCGGCAAAATTTGGATTGATTTGGGCACTCGTCTTCTTCGGATCACTTCTGCCACACATCTATTTTAAGTCAGGAATTATTGATCCAGTCTTCAATTATTTCATTTTCATGTCGGTTTACTTCATGCTCCGAGTCATTGGCAACGATGCCTCAGCATCTAAACTGGCAATTCTGGCTGGAATATTTAGCGGACTCAGCGTATTAACCAAGGGACCTGTCGGCTTCTTGCTTCTCGGAATGACGCTTGCGGTGTATCTTATCATTAAAAAATTCAAGGGCTTCCCAAAACCAAAATACATTCTACTCTTTTTTGCGGGACTGTTTTTCATCGTGTCTATTTGGCTTAGCGCCGAGCTATTCCAAAATGGAATGGAAACGCTTAAGAAATTCATTGCTTATCAATTGGAGCTATTCAGTTCAGACGTTGCTGGACATGCACAACCATTCTACTACCATTTTGTAGTTGTATTTCTTGGTTGTTTCCCGATCTCCATAATAGCCCTTCCAGCGTTCAAAAGAAAAAAAGAAACACCTTTCGACCTTCAAACATGGATGCTTTGTCTATTCTGGGTAGTCATGATCATTTTTAGTATCACCACTACCAAGATTATTCATTATTCGTCAATGACCTATATTCCACTGTCCTTTTTAGCGACGATAGTACTATACCGATTCATTCTAGACAAATCG
>CAJQJL010000052.1 GCA_905478665.1 uncultured Flavobacteriales bacterium | reverse complement strand
GCACGACCAACACATTGTCCACCACCGACACTTCGAATTGTCCCGGTGCAAACAGATCATAGTGTTTCTTTGGTTTGATGGAGTCTTTGCCCAACACCAACAAACTCAAACTATGGCGTTCCTGAAGACAACGCATGCTGCCACTGCATTTGTTCCTTGCAAATTGGAATTATCAAAGCACTCGATATGCACAGGAGCTTCCTTTAATCGAAAATCCTTGCGAATCTGTTCAAGGATCCGTTCGGTATGCTTTTCGGGGCTTTTGATTTTTTCCTGTTTAAGTTTCTCTAGTCGATAAAATTTGGTGTTGCGCTCTGAGAGTTCGACTAACGCACGCTTATCACCTCGTTGTGGCGTAAAAAATTGAATTCCTTCCAGCTCTAGCTTCAACTTATTTGCCACCAACACTTCTGTCGATTGGCTTGAAAACCGCTCGCGCATCTCAGGCAAAACATACCCAATTATGCTCTCCGCTGATTCGTTTAGTTTTTTATTTATTTCAACAGTAAATCCATGAATAATCGCGCCATTGTTAACAACAAGGTAATTGACAAAAGCAGAAGTCTCATCCTGCAAAAGGGTGATAACATCGACTTGGTGTATTGTTGGAGAAACGACAGTTGATTTTGCTTTATACCGCTCTATGGTTTCCGTTTTGGACTTAATTAATTGCGCCTCCTCAAATTGCATGTTTGAAGCCAATTCGTTCATTTGCGCTTGTAAAGACTTTATTACGGCGCTCAAATTTCCTTTTACAATGTGCTCGATATCTTTAATATAGGCGTTGTAAGTTTCTTCTGATTCACGGCCTTCGCACCCCCCTTTGCAATTGCCCAAATGGTATTCAAGGCAAATTTTGTGTTTGCCAGCAGCAATCTTTTTTGCAGATAAATCGAGGCTACAAGAGCGCAAGGGATAGATCTCTCGAATAAGTGTAAGCAAGGTATTTACAACCTTTACACTTGGATAGGGGCCAAAGTACTTCGAACCATCTTTAATTATTCTACGCGTTGTAAAAACCCGCGGAAACGGCTCCTTTTTAATACAAATCCAAGGGTATGTTTTGTCGTCTTTGAGCTGAATATTGTACTTCGGCTGGTATTTCTTGATTAAATTGTTTTCCAGCAACAACGCATCTAACTCCGTGTCAACAACAATGTATTTAATATCAGAAATTTGTTTGACCAGAACCCGTGTTTTTCCGTATTCCTGTGTTTTGTTAAAATAGGACGAAACACGTTTTTTTAAACTCTTGGCTTTGCCAACATACAGAATCTTCCCAGAAACATCATAGAATTGGTAAACCCCAGGTTTATCTGGCAGAACCTGTAGTTTGAGCTGAATTTCTGGCTTCGCTGGCATGATTCAAATGTACAGAAAAGGAGGAGAATAGTAGAGCAAATGCTTTGATGAAGCTCAGAAATAACGCAATAATTCCATATCGCAATATTTCGATATGAATATTCCAATATTTAGTCAGAAATCAACTCATACAACTCGTTAAGATTCGGAGAAATGATAATTTCTATTCGTCGATTTTTTGCTTTGTCGTCTACGTCAACTGGAATGAACTCCGAACGGCCAGCTGCCATTAATTGAGTTGGATCAATGGACGAATTAGCTAGCATTATGGCAATAACAGATGTAGAACGGAGTACAGACAATTCCCAATTATTCTTTGGATGCTTTGTTCCTGCCATTTTATCCGTGTCGGTGTGTCCTTCAACGATGATCTCCAAGTCCTTTTCAGATTCCAACACCTTTGCCAGATCTACAAGTGCTCGCTGACCTTCTGTTTCAACCTCGATACTGCCAGAAGCGAATAATAAGCGTGCTTCTAGGCTGACATAAATTTTACCATTTCGCTCCTCAACAGTTAAACCTTTATCCTTAAAGGAATTCAACGCAGCCGACACTTTTGATTTCAGAATTTGAACTGCCTCGTCTTTATCACGGATTAGCTTTTCCAATTCTTTAACGCGCGTCTCTCGCTCTGCAAGCAACAAGCCCTTTGCATTAAGCTCTCGCTCAAGGGCGAGTAATTCGTCTTCTCTTTTTTGTAGTTCTATTTTTCGTGCCTCAAGGTCAGCATGCAATTTTGCCACGTCTTTTGCTCCGCTAAGCCGCAGCTTATCATAGTTGTTTTCTAGCGTCTCATTGATTTGTGCAATTTTGTCGTATTTGGCTAATAAAGTTCGGTACTTGTGACCAATAGATGATGTATCTGACTTAAGTTGCTCCACTTCACGTCCCAAGACCTCGGTCTTTGTTAAGAGCGTGGTTGCTTCAGCTTCGAAGCTGAGCGAACGAGATTTGTAGTTTGCCAAGTCTTCACTACATTGTTTTTCCTTTTCCAAGAGTTCATTGTAGCGCTTCGCGGGTACGCAGCTGCTGATGGTAAGTACAAAAAGAAGTAGTCCGCCAAAAATTTTCATAGCTATGATTTTAAACAAAGATGCTTAGAACTGCCCGTGGTCTGTGAAAAGTATAAGATATTTATGCACAAGCAAAATTGAATAACCCACAATAAATGGCGTTATTGGAAAAAGACCTAAAGAAAAAATGAAGAAGAAATATCTTTTTTGGAGTGCGCTAGTAATCTTGGTGATACCAATTTTATTTGGTTGTTCGTCACAACAGGAGGCGGTGGTCGCCCAAATAGAAACGCCAGAATTGGTATCGTTTGAACAGATTGGGAAAGGAGCTTTGTTTGGAGGTGGAGACGAAGGGTTTGTAGAGCTGCAGGCAATTATACGAAGTCAGGAAGATTGGTCAAGTCTGAAGCTACAAATGGATGCCGTTAATGATGTCTCGGCGGAGTTTAGGGATCAAGACGTAGACTTTAATGGGGAAATGATAATTGTTTGTATTGATAAACTTCGAGAAAGTGGGGGGTACGAGATTAGCATTGTTGACATACTTGAAGACGAAGAAAAGATGGTGATAATAATTGAGCACGTAAGCCCGTCTGAAATGGCAACATCAGTTCTTACACAGCCTTTTCACGTGGTGAAAATTACAAAATCAGAAAAGAAAATAATCTTCAAAGAAAAAGAGTGACCGAAGCCACCCTTTTATCAAAGTATGATTAAACCCTATTTTAAAATAAACTGTTCTGTTCGAGAAGAGCCATCAATTTTCAAGGTCATAAAGTAGACACCAGCATCTAAATCTGTTGTTTCTACAATTGCGAGATTGGAACCAGCAGTTCCGTTCAATGAGAATTGCTTAGAAATTTTCCCACTAATATCATGAATGTATAGCCGAACTGTACTTGCGTTCTGAAGGTCAAAACGTACGTTCACTTCATTATCTGCTGGGTTTGGGAATAAACCAAAATTGAATGAACCTTCATTTTCATTGATGCCTGAGATAATATCGTCAGACGGTGACCCTGCGTAGATATTGATGTCGTCTAAAAAAAGATTATTTCCGTTTCCGTTTTCAAAGTTGAACTTGAATCGGAAATCACCTGTAAAATAGGTAGAAGTAATGTTCGTCACATGAACCGTTGTCCAGTCACTCGAATCAGATGGTGTCCATGGAGGGTTGTAATTAATTGTGGATAAAAATTCACCATGAAGCGTCTTTTTAAGCGACCAGTTGTCTCCACAATTTCGTTTTGCATATAAGCGAAGCCAGTCATCAGTATTGTCATCACGTTTCCGATAGGCATAACGGAAACTCAATGTTACGATGTCATTTACAGGGTCTAGAACAGCTAAGTTTATGGGCCCAGAAATAAGGTCATCAATACTTCCTTCATCTTGTCCATGATTGTACAATCGTGCAGACTTTGAACCAGAGAGAGACGCAGAGCCAGTGATAAGAAATGCACTGTTAACATCTGGGTTATATGTTGACCAGTTTTCTTGTCCGTTGAAGGTTACCATGTTCTCAAAGCCTTCGTGATAAGGAAGCTCCATTGCCCCTTGAACAAACACAAAATTGGAAAAGTAAACTGAGTCTGATCCCGCACTATTTGTTACAACTAATGCCGCATCCTGATAGCCTGAGCTTGGGAAACAAACAGTTGGATTTTCATCAGTAGAAGTTGTAGGCGTTCCGTTTGGGAAGTACCACAAATACGAAGAGGCGGCATCAACATTTAGGGATTCATTCAGCACTTCAGCACAGTCAGTAGAACTGATCGAATCACACACGACATCAATCGCTGCGAGAGGAGAACTCCAAGTACATCCAAATTGTCCAGGCAATTTACGAATCGCAATTGCGCGTTCACTTCGTGCATTGTTAGGACCAAAAGCGCGAACGCTATACCAATTTTCATCTGTTGCGGAAGATTGAACCGTAAAGTTTGTCGCTGTGGTTGTTCCAATCGAATCCATGTACATTGTTCCCAGCATATAAACTTCATATGATGTTGCTCCAGAAACTGCATCCCAAACAAGGTTTAATGAGTCTGGACAAGCCCATCCAACATCAAGATTAGCAGGAACTCTAATAATAGAAAATGGAGCATCGCTTTCGTCAGATTGCGCGCCGCGTGTAACTCGTACCTTAGCTTCACCAGTCAATGTGTTTGGGACAGACCAGTTCGATTGACGAACGTTGGCATTGACCGTTCCTATTGTTGACCAACTAGCCCCGTTGTCTTCCGTATATTCTAATGTAAAGTCGTCAACTCCTTCTGATGCATCCCAACGAAGGCGTTCATTCGTTCCTGGATAAAAGCCTTCACCACCAATTGGATATGTTAATAGTACCTCGTCTCGTTCAAATTCATAAACAATGAAGTACTCCTGTGGTCCCTGAGGAACAGAAAAGGCATCAATATTTATAGTATAACTCCCTGAAAGTGGATTGTCAATTGTGACTTGTTCCATGTTATTTAGATTGTCAACTCCTTGTACGGCATTCAAATCAAGCGTTGCAGCATTTGGTGAAGGGTCGAGAACCCAAGGATTAAAAGCCACAAGAGCAGGGTCAATAACCTCCATATTTAAATTGTTAACCAGTGCTATGGAAGCATTTGCTGCCCCCTCATAGTCTGTCCAGTACACCATTATCTTAAGTTTGGTGACTCCACTGGGAACGGCAAGCGTATGTGTATTGAATCCACTTTGGGCTATCGACGAGGTGATGTAATCTCCTTGTGAAATAAGGTTATGTGCCTTACCGCCATTAATTCGTCCCCATCCGTATTGAAAGTCAGGGCCAGGATTTCCCAGGTCTTCGGCGGTGTTCAACAATGCCGCTTTGATCAAACCTGATGTAGGGTTCGCTCCTCCATTTTCCTCTTTGTAGGCATGATAGAGTTGTGTAATTGT